>NZ_SJPX01000003.1:457469-507279 GCF_007860175.1 Rubripirellula reticaptiva
TGAATGTCATTTGGACGCTGCTTCCGCAAAACGGGCACGGCATAACAATCGGTTGCACGGGAGCACTTATCGTCGTTTTCTCTGAACTCATAGCTTTCCTTTCGTGCCCCGTGAACCGCAAGCGTTATTTGGCAAACAGACATGTGACCGTGATCAACCTGACCCCCGTGACAGACCAACACATGAAGCCGGGCTATCCGCGTTGGCGATATCGGCGAAACGTACTGGGGTCGATCCTCCTCTGGGCAAACAGAGCTGGCGCAGTGAGGATTGAATTCAACGAAGATTGCCCAACACCCTTCAGCTACTTCACGTTCGCAGGCACGGAAATAGAGACAGAAATGGGACAACCACCTGACGATGTCCGCGACGACATGTTTCGCACCCTGATTCTGTCAACAGTTAAACGGTCATCACCGTGGCGGATGCTGAAACAACTTCTGTTCCCATCAGAGTTCGTTAAACTTAGTGCAGTTTTCGTGGCTTCCGATTGCGAGTTCGGAGACTCGACATGGGCCATGGAGACAGGGGGAACTCGTGCGACGTTTTCAAGACAATCAAATCCGTACACAGCACCCGCCAAATAACAAAGCCGTGAACCGGAGCACTCAATCACGCGGCAACTGAAATCAAAGCCTTCCGTTCGTGCCCGGTTACGGCAGGCGTTATCCGACATACTCCCTCAGTTGTCCGGCGTATTTCTTCGCACAAGCGATCACTTCAACCTTCGGTTGCGAATTGGTCGTTCGGCTTTTGCGTTAGTGAATCGACGCGTCAAACGTTTTGATCCTCCGTTGGCGTTGGCTGCAACGCTGGTTGATCGCTGACTGATTTCCGTCTTAACGACTGGCGTTTGTCGATGGCACCGCAACGGTTCTGATCCTTCGACGAACGGAATTGCTTGCCTGGAACTTTAGGGCCCGCTAGACTCGGGCGACTTGAAACCCACTGCCCAACACTCAATCAATGCCCGTCGATAAAACGGATAACCATCGGTTGTACCGGAGCGGCGGTGGTCGCGTCCTGTCGAAATCACGGCCTTCGCCGCCGCCCGGTAAACCGTAACGTTATGTGCTCTAATTCAGGGGCCAAGTTTTTCCGGAATCTGCCAATTCAGATTCGTAGGTTTGGCTCAGGATGTTTTTAGGTTCTGCCAGTGCTCGTTGGATCATTCCCTGTTGGTTGGTTCGAGAGGAACAATGATTTTTCACTGAAGGCGATGGTTGAATTTCGATCTGGCTTTTCGCACAAAATGGAAGCGGCCATAACATGGCGGATATTTTGGTAATTGCTCTGATTTTGAATAACTGAGGTAATTGGCTTGATTGGATCGGCAAACAGTCGATAATCTGATCTGCTTTGAGGTTTACGGTGCTATCACCCTTCTTTAGAGCATGGGTGAACGGCACATAACAATGTGATGCACGCGAAGCCGGTCTTGCGCGTTCAAATTGAAGTTTAGATCAACCGTCCCGGCTCGGTGATCACTGCCGTTATCCGACATACTCCCTCAGGTGTCCGGCGTATTTCTTCGCACAAGCGATCACTTCAACCTTCGATTGCGAATTGGTCGTTCGGCTTTTGCGTTAGTGAATCGACGCGTCAAACGTTTTGATCCTCCGTTGGCGTTGGCTGCAACGCTGGTTGATCGCTGACTGATTTCCGTCTCAACGCCTGGCGTTTGTCGATCGCACCGCAACGGTTCTGATCCTTCGATGAACGGAATTGGTTGCCGCGTACTTTAGGCCCCGCTAGACTTTGGCGACTTGAAATCCACTGCCCAACACTCGATCAATGCCCGTCGATAAAACGGATAACCATCGGTTGTACCGGAGCGGCGGTGGTACCGCTGTTTTGAAATCACGGCACTCGCCGCCGCCCGGTAAACCGTAACGTTATCCCACTCAATTTGCGGAACGAATTCCCGTCATGGCCTTCCGCTTGAAGCTATCCGACACAATTGCGATCGCATTCGCAACGCTGTTTGCAGCGTTTGCAGTGTGGATGAACATTCCTGACCACCGCTTCACTGACACCGTTGCTCTTTGGGAGCGGATTGACGATGCAACACCAAATGTGACGCCGGACGTATATCTCAATACTGGATTTCCATTCCACTATCACAGGGTCAAGGTGCTTCCCGGTGGCAAGACAGCTCCGTTTCGAGAAACGCCGCGTACACTTTGGCTAAACTCACTGCTTTGCTTTGTGGGCGTCGCGGGCGCATTTGGATTGCTGCGAATTCTTCGATTTCCGCTTTGGGGCATGTTTATGCTCGTATCGTTGTCTGCAGTTCTTTTCTGGGCCGATTCTCAATTCAAAAACTTGACCTACTTCTACGTCCTTCCTACCGTCTTTTTCCTCCCGACGGCTCTTTTTATTGCATTGCTTGGCTGGCGGTGGATCGCCAGACCCCATCTAAAAACTGCGGAGGGATAACAATGTCGTGCAACGGAGCACGGCATACGGCGTTTACAAATGGAAACCACATTGGCCGTGCCCGCTGACGACCAACGTTATCCGAAACAACCCGCTTCAGATCCACCCTCGAAATTTGGACGCGACATGAACTCTAAACCTATTCCTGATTCGCGAACTCGCCATCCCTTTGCTGCTGCATTCGCATGGCTAATCGCATCTTGCACGCTACTTCTTGGCATAGTCTATATCGTTGGTATCGTTGCCACTAATTACGCTGACCCCAACTTCTGGCACGTCGCGATCTGCATGATCCCCATCCTTCTCACCGCTTCTTTGCTTAACGCTATCGCTGGTCTGCGCTGGCTTCGTGGCATATCCATGCCCGCGCTTGCGATGCAGGTCGCCGGATGCGCTATTTTGTTCGGCGGAAGTGCGATTGTGACTCAATTCGTCATTGCCTAGGAACACGGCGGATAACCAAGCCATGCACACGGAGCACGGCTTGCGCGGTTTCACAAATGGAATCATCACTCTCCGTGCCCGGTGATGGCAACCGTTCGTCGGACTTAATCCCAATCTGCCGTTGGGTAGCTCCGACTGCTACCTAGCCCATAAAACAACATCGCTGACGCCTGATCGTCGTTTTTGCACGCTTCCCTCGCTCGATCAAACACGATGCAAACGTCACGGAAGAACCCAATGCTGACCTCTATCAATTGGTCGCCCTGAATTATGTGGACAACCTCACCGGCTCCGCTAAACTCAACCTTCGTATTCTTCGGATCGCCCAGTTCAAACATGCCTCGAAAGACCGGATTGCAAGTGAACTGCGGAAACTCCGAAGCCGACGAACAATGCGATGCAACGGAGTCGCGATTACGTTGGTTTGACATGGTTACTTTTCCTTTCGCGACCCGCTGATCGCCGGTCGTTATGCGGACTTAGCCGTAGCGAGAATTGCACCCGCCGTAGCTTCATCCACCATCACATTGTGGGCAACCTGCAAATAGTATTTGAACGCCTTTGCTGGCGTCGTTGCGGAACTGACGTTCGCACGCTTTCCCGCGACTGCATTTTTTGCCTTCTCAAATTCATCCATATTCGCTCCGATTTCAACCGTCGCACCAGTGCCGAACTCGACTGTAACGCTACCTTGCGGTGGCATCGACTCAAGAGGGAATCCGTCTGTGTTCGTGACTGCAACCACCCCTGAAACCAAATCTCTTAATCCTGCGTTCATATTCTTACCTCAATCGCCGCATAACAAACCCGTGAACCGGAGCGGCGATCAGCCGGTTTCGGGATGGTAAATTTTCTCTCGCCGCCCGGTTACGGGTAGCGTTATCCGATCTGCGTTTGTCCGAAATGAGCGCTAACAACACAAATCTTGAGCATACACAATTGAGGAAACCGAATGAGCGAGAGCGATCCGATTGATCGAGGGACGGGACAGTTGTTAACGACTGCGGGTGTCGTTGGTGGCCTTGTTTGTGGCTCAATAGGCACATTCCTTCAATGGTCATACCAAACGGGCACGGGATGGTTCATTGCGCGATGGCTTCCTGTTGCACTTTTTGTAATTGGTTTGATGTTCCTCGCTGGTTGCGTGCGTAGCATTCGACGCAAAGCCACTTGGATGATTAGCTACACATTGGGTCTCTTTGCGTTCGCGTTTATGGTGTGTCCGTACGGAATTCTCTGGTGGCAAGCGTCCACGAATCCAGAGATCATAAGGGACTTGCCCTTGCTTGATAGAATTCTTAGCTAAACAAAACTCCGCAGAGTATGTCGGATAACAAAGCCGTGAACCGGAGCGGCGAAGTCGGGCGTTTTTGAGATGGAGAATCTTTCGTCGCCGCCCGGTTACGGCAGGCGTTCTGCTGACTTAAATGCACTGGCCACAGCCAGTGCAACTATCCGGTGATTCCAGATAGTTCAAACGCTCGCTTAAATGCCAACACCTGCTTTACCGTTGGCTTCGATATGGAAACGCTTTTGCCGATGTGCAGCGTAGACCACTCGCCAGCATTATCCGTAGCCGCGTGCCAAACACCTCAAAACGCTTTGCACTGCGACCGCCAAAAGCTAGCCACGTTTTGAAATGCTCCATGTTTTCATCTTTCCGCATCCATGATTGACAATCCAACCAATTGGGCGTCACAACCTCATCTGAATGTAGCAATTCTCCGCTACCATTGCATTGCCAACAAACGTCGCGATTTGTTGGGTCGGACCAACCACTACCTTGACAAACTTCACACGCTTTGGCACATCGGCACGCACTCTCTTTGCTGATTCGACCACACAATCCGCATTCAAACGTCGCCATATCTAAACCTCCGCCACGCAATATTCGCCATGAATCCCGCTGTAAAAACGATGCCAAACTCCACTGGGAAGCAGACAACCATCGTGAAGAAAATCTGCATCCGTCCTTCAATCCATTCCATGTTTTTCCTCGATCATCTGTCCAATCTGAAACGCCAATGCAAACGCATCGTTTAACAAACTTGTTGACTCGAAATCTTGCTTGTCGTATGCCTCGCAGATTCGTTGCATTCGCAACGCTAGCGAAGGGTTCTCTTTACGCACAGACTCAACGTGGCACAAAGCAGCAGAACAATGTGTTGCAATCGAGTCGCGGTCAGTGTCTTTCTTCATGGTTGGCCGCCTCCCCGCGACCGATTGAACACAAGCGTTCGCCGAACTACAGGAAATGAATCCAAACCTTGAGCAAACCTTACTCTGCAACTGGAATTTACTTCTGGCCCTACGACATCTTCGGGTATTTTCTTCCCGGCGTCGTCGCCCTCGCCCCACTGACGCAGTTCCACACTGACATCCGTGCAATAATCGTCGCGCGTTTCCAAACCACAAGCTGGGTCGACATAGCGATGCTCTGCATTGTTGCGTATGTCCTTGGGCACATCATTGCCGCCGTCTCAAGCTGGCTGCTCGAACGCGTCCTGCTCAAATACACGTTCGGCTATCCCGTAATTCAACTTTTCTGCGGCTACAACTCCGGCCCTTGGTTGCGGAAATCCGCTGCTGCTATCACAGAGCTTCACAAGCGAGCGCCATTCAAGTGGCTGCGGGACAAGGGAGGGCTTCATTGGGCGTTTCGCCTGTCTCGTTTCACTTCGCGCAATTGCCGACCTTTGCTCGACTTAATTCCTGGTTTTGTGCATCTATACGATTCGACCTACCGAAAAGCCCTCGAACGAAAATTCCGACGTTTGTGTGATGTCGAGTACCCCGACTGGTCAATCAAACGAAGATCACACGACCTCTTCTGGACAGTGCAGGCATACTCGATGGAACACATGCCTACCGTTTACCGATCGTCGATGCACTTCGTGGAACTCTATGGGTTCTCTCGGAATACTAGCCTGGCGTTCCTCATCGTCGCCCTATATCCACTCTGCCCGGATTGGGATACGAGCGTAAACGGTAGTCAGCCCATAGAAACGTGGGTCTGGTCAACTTGTTGTGGCGTCGCTTCATTCGCGATGTATGTTAATTTTGTTAAGCTGCTTCGACGCCACAATGATCTGTTGCTTCGTGCCTTCGTCGCAAATGCAAGAATCGACGAACCATCGGATGCACCCGAGTCGGCGAGTCGGGCGTTTTGACAATTGAGAATCAACCGCGCCGACCGGGTGATCCTGGCCGTTCCCCGACTGAAGTCGCCTTGTATTGCGCGAACAACCGAACTCGATGATGGCTGATCGAAACGACGGCAAGTGGACTCCCATCACACTCGACGAATTGTGCGTTCTTATCGACGAAGCCGTTTCTCGGCTCGATGACGACCACATCCGCTTCTGGGATTCGATACGCATCGATCCTATGAAATGGATGCAACACCCGTGGGGCGAACTTGGTGGTGGCTTCTGGGTTGTCGCGTTGATTGGCTCGACCGCTATTTGGTACAATGACATCGAAGACGGGTTCAACACGTCAAAATTTTGTCACGCGGGTAAACTCGATGAATACTGGTGCGACGACCTTGAGCTCAATCATGTCGTACACCAAATTCGCCGTTCGATCGTAGAGGCGGCACCACTACCTACAAAGCGTGGACCGCCTCGACCGATGGTCGATGAATGATCTCACCGGAGCGGGGAACCAAACGATGCAACCGAGCGGCGAAGTCGGGCGTTTTGAAGTGGTTGATCTTCCGTCGCCGCCGGATGATCGTCAACGTTCTGTGTAAGCATCATTGAACCTCACAGCTGCCGATGACGAGCGTCTCTATGATTGATCTGCCACGCAACGACGAACTTGTTCGAGCCGCTCTCGCCGGCGAACTTGAGACAGTAAAACGCTTGATCGAGGATGGTGCTAATCCAAACAGCGTCGACAAACATGGGATAGGACCGCTTTTGACCTACCATCCTGAAGTAACGCAATACCTGCTGGAGCACACTGCTGATCCAGATTTGCAGTGCAATGAATGGGGGTATCCTGTGATCGTCGGCGTCTGTGGCAATTTTGAGTGTCTTCGACTGATGGTTGAAGCGGGGGCAAACGTTCACTGTTCAAGCCCACATAGCGGCGAAACAGTGTTGCACGGTGAAGCCGGTAGCACTGACGCTCGTCCTGTCAGATTACTGCTAGCGCATGGCGCCGACCCTAATGCCCGAACCAAGCCCGGAATGAAGACGTATGGGCTGTGGCGGGACGCGCGTGTGCGGGGTGAAACCCCATTGCATCGAGCTGCAGCGTGGGGTAGCTCGGAAGTCATTCAATTGCTCTTGGATGCTGGTGCCGATCCTACGATTCGTGATGTCAACAAGGATACACCGCTGAGTTGGGCCAGTTGGTATCTCCGCGATAAGTCAATCATCGATCAACTGTCGTATGAAGGCTCTGGAGTCGGGCCAGACTTCCCACCCGATGAAGGTTCCACCTGAAAACCACACAGAACAATTGCGTGAACCGGAGCGGCGGATCACGCAGAATTCGAAGTCAACGTCAACCGCCGCCGCCCGGTTACGCTTGTCGTTCTGGCCAATATTTGTCGCAACAACATGAATCGCAACTGGAACCCCAATGGCAAAGAAGACGACGAAGAAAAAGGCTGACGCTCCAAAGCAAACTCGCAATCGAACGTCGACCGTTTCTGCGGATGCATTGCCTCGACGGACCCTCGAACAAGCAATACGCATTCCTGAAGTTCTTCATTCGACTTACGCGGGAAAATCGGCGTCGAAGAAGGAAATCTGCGACACGCTTGAAATTGGAGAAACATCCCCAAACACTCATTACCTCTTATCTGCAGCTCAAGCCTACGGGCTAATCACTAAAGAAGGGGATCAGTTCCTGCTCTCCGAAACTGGCCGTAAGATTGTTGCCCCAACGTTTGATGGGGAGGATCGAGATGCTCAGATCAAGGCGATACGAACGCCGACGCTGTTAAGTCAGTTTTTCACTGACTACGACGGTCATTCACTGCCCTCGGAGCAGCATTTTCCCAATGTGATGGAGAGCAAGTTTGGAGTTCCGCGAGATCGCGTTGATGAAACCATTCGCTTGGTCGTCGATAACGGACGTTACGTCGGCATTTTGAATGAGGACGGAGACGGCACGCTTCACCTGAGTGTCGGAGGTGTTTCCACGGTCGAAGATGCAGCGGACGAAACGCAGGAATCGATAGAAAACGATGATACAAAGCCAGACTACGACTGGTCTAAAATCTGTTTCTACATCACGCCAATCGGCGAAGACGGAAGCGATGCTCGAAAGCATTCAGACATGATGTTAACACATCTGATTCAGCCGGTGGCAAACGAGCTAGGCTTGAAAGCTGTGCGTGCAGACAAAATTGAGAAGTCTGGTTTGATCAGCCAACAGGTATTTGTACACCTTGTGAATTCAAGGCTTTGCATCGCTGACCTCTCGTTCAGCAATCCAAACGCATTCTACGAACTCGGTGTTCGGCACATGACAAAGCGCCCCACGATTCAAGTGATACGGAAAGGTGATCGCATTCCTTTCGATGTTTCCCAAGGCCGGACGATAACCGTGGACACCTCGGATGTTTATACAATAATGGATCGATTTGATTCAGCACGACGTGAACTTCGAGAACACGTTAAAGCGATAGTCGATTCCGGCGTAGAGGTTGCGGGAGAAGACAACCCGGTGGTCACGTATTTGCCGGGGCTTGTCGTTAAGCTTCCAAAGTAAGCCAGAACCATCCGATGCAACCGAGCGGCGAAGTCGGGCGTTTTGGAGTGAAAGATCAACCGTCGCCGCCGGCTGATCGTCACCGTTCCCCGACTGAAATCGATGACCACAAGACGCACACCGACTCAACGTTACGCATCCTATGCTATTGCGACGTTGCTGATTTGCGCTGCTCTATTCGGACTGCTATACAACGCAGGCTCACTCTTTGCTGCGTTTCAAGGTGCGTTCGACGAATCGCCGGACATTGCTCAATTGCCCCACTTTTTCACTGCATTTTACGTAATGTCCGCGATTTGCATCTTCTGCTACATCTCGATCATCGTCGCTTCTGTTGGGCTCTGTCTTGGCTCCGCGACCTGTGCACGATTACTTGCGATGTTGCTGCTGTTTGAAGTTCTTTACTTTTTCGCAATTGGTGCGATGTGGACTTTACCGAACGTGGGTCGGGGAATTGGAGCCGCAACAGGGATCGCAAACGGCGGACTTATGGCTCAATTCATCCTCCTAATGCCGATTTGGATACCGATTGCATTTGCTTTCCTTGGGCTCTACCGCCAAAATCCAGTGTTTGCTGCTGATGGCACGCTGACCTCAACACCATCACCAGACGGCGGGGAACCAAACGATGCAACCGCGCGGCGAAGTCGGGTGTTTTGAAGTGGTTGATCTTCCGTCGCCGCCGGCTGATCGTAACCGTTACCCGACTGAATCCCATGGGTATACCTGCTCGATACGTTCTCCCCGACCCTGATCCGGCCGTCGTTGCCCGCATGTCGGAAATCTGCGACCAGATTGAGGACCGTCCGTTTGGCGGCGCTGACGAACTTCTGAAGGAATGGCATCGCCATGCCACGCGTCATACCGAGCACAGCGAATTCAAAGCGTACTACGAATCAACCAGCAAGGCTGACTTTGTTCTCGCCGCACTTCACCCTGTCTCGACATACGATGCTTCCGCAACATACGCTGAAGTCGCGTCTATCTTTGCGGCTGTCACGTCCGCAGAGCTCGATGGCCACGAGATGGACCACTACTATGGTTGGCTCGATGCGCAATTCCCTGGTGCTCGCCTGATGAACCTTGCATACTGGCCCGATACGTGGTTCGATGACCCATCCTTGGTCCGTAAACCAGATGGGACGTTTATTCCCGAATCGAACCTCTCAAGCGACCAAATGCTTGCCTACGCGATGATTGTTTCGGGACGACGATTCGAGGACGCGCCGCCAGCCCCAGACCTTCCGTTTCCGATCCCAAAGAACCTAGCAAGCGGCGGGTAACCATCCCGTGCACCTGAGCCGGGCTTGCGGCCGGTTTTGAAATGGTTGACTTTACACTCCCGGCCCGGTGACGGGCACCGTTCTGTGCAAGAGCGGTAGCATGGCATTTGAATCGCTTTCGGAGACATCTTCATGGGATTTCAGACGATCTTAAGCACTACAGCCATCCTCTTGCTTGCGACTCCAACGGGCGTTTTCGCTGATCTTCCAGATCGGATTCCGATACGGGTGGTGGACGAACAGGGCGAGCCGATCGAAGGCGCAACGGTGGAGGCTCGCTATCTGAAAACCATTCGTCAAGACGGAAAGGACTATCGAGTGCCGATGGAACTAGCGCCGCCGCAAACAACGGACATGAATGGCCGTTGCGAATTGGCCCTACACGTCGTTTCCTGGACGCTGGCGGGGTTATATGCGCATCGTGTCGAGTTAACGACAGACGAAGCGATGAAGCTGTGCGACGATGCTCCAAGGGACCCACTGGAACGCGAGGCGTTCGATCGCGATCTAAACGATCGTTGTCAGCGTTTTCGTTCGGCTTACCGAGTGCTCACTTCTGAACCGGTTGGTGACGCGGAGGTCACCTTAAAAATGGCAAGGGCAATCAGGGTTACCGGCCGCGTTCAAGTCAGCGGAAGCCCGCTCGCGAAGGCATTTATTACGATCCATTCGCGAAAGACTCAGATTGATCAACTTTTTCCGCGTTCGGCTCCGGAGCTAACCGATGATGAGGGCAGATTTAGCTTCTATTCAGTCCCTGGTGATCTCGACCGAGCACGTATCGTCGTTGAACGTTCAAGCGGAAATCGTGTTTTAACCCTGAGCGACATACGGTCCAAGCCAACATCAACGGGTGTGATGTTTGAATTCGATACCGAGGTGAAGGACTACGCACTGGTGGTTAAACCGTAGCTGTAGCTAAAGAGACGTATTTGCAATCTGGGAACAGCTGGCTGTCCTCGCGCAGAGGCTTCGAATGATCGACTACGCAAGATGCTGGTAGAAACGGAATCCGCTACTTCTCGTTCGACGATGGGTAGGACCACAGAACCAAGGGATGGACCGGAGTCGCCGAGCCGTCGTTTTTCCAATGGATGATCTTTCGCGGCGACCGCGGTCATCCCAGCCGTTCATCGACTCGCTTGCTCGGACGATTTGGTTGACGGGTTCTGTGTGGTCAGCTCGCGTTTCTTGCTCGGTCTCATTGTTGCTCTTGGATCGTTGCTCGGACGGATTGGTTGCTCGGGCGAATTGGTTGCTCGGCCGAAACGTTGCTTGGACTTGCGATTGCCACTAGACTCAATGCCAACATCGCGGCACTTTGATTCGCTGATCGAATGCGAGAATGTCGCGATGAACCAAGCGATGATGACGGATCGGCGGGAACGGTTCTTCGCAGGCCGAAACTTGTGTCGCCGCCGACCGCATATCGCAGACGTTCGTCGTGTCTCTCCACACGGATCGTGCTTCCCACTATAGTTGTGCACACGGTTTTAACGTCAACGGGCTCCGGGCGCTTATGAACACTGGGCAACCAACTTCGAGCGAGAGCGAACACGCATGCGTTACGAATCCGTCAGGCGATGACGAGGCGACTCGTTGGTCAGAAGGTCTTTCAGAAGCTTTCGGCTTGCTCTCAGTAGTGCTGTTTGCCATTTCGACCTCCTCAATTTTGTTTTTTGCGTACCTAACGTATTTCGCTGCGGAAATTGAGAATCAGCTTCAGCTTATTGCCGCTTTAGTCCTCGGCGGAAGCGTTGTTCTCGTTTCGACTGCGGGCACATTGATCGGCTTTCGATCCTATCCTCGAGCGATGATTGTATTGTCGTTAATCCAAATCCCCGTTTGTTGCCTTGTCATTGTTGCCAGCTTGTTCCTGTTGGTGATGTCGGCGTGACTGATTTACAATTCGACGAACCATGTGATTCAACGGAGGACGGGTGGTCCGTTTTCTCGTCTGCTTACAAGTCATTCGCCCGTCCCCGCTGATCACTACCGTTCGGCGACAGTTAGTAACACAACAATCGAACACGGCGAATACAAATCAGACCCACGACATATTGTCGGTTAACCACCAAATGACTGAAGAAGACAAAGCACACATTCCTGCGGAGCTACCATCGATTGTTGTCAGCGACGACCGTCTCTCGCGTCGTCGGAAGAAGCGTAGCACGAGGATTCCAAGGTTCGTTCACGACAACTGGATGTCGTTTGCGCTGCTACTTCAAGCGGCATCGATCTGCATTTCATTTGGATTGCTACTTGTTACGCAGTCTCGGATAGTGTTTCTGGCGTATGCCTTACTGCTGCTTGTTCGATGGGTGAACTATCCACTGGCCGTGGCTGCATTGTTCAACGACAAAACAAAATGGCTGGCTGTAATTTCAGGGGTGATTTACACACTATGCTCACTTTCCGGACGGCTCCTCGTCGCTGCCAACTGAATGAACGAATAGAGCGCGCGGCGAACAATCGCGTGCACCCGAGCACGCGAGCTGAGTGTTTTGACATTGAGAATCTTTCGCGCGTGCCGAGTGACGCGTAGCGTTCGCCGACGATGGTTTCATCTTTACCGAAGCGACGACGCAATGAAAACGTTGACCACAACCTACGACGATCGCCCGCTACCTGATCCAGCGATGGCCGATTTAGTGCCTCAGTCCGTTGCTGAAGAACTCTGCGTAGTTCCGCTTCAACTACTTGGCGGCGTACTCGTCTTCGCCGGGCCACAACGTCTCGGCAAAACTGATGTCGAACGTCTCGCGTTCATTCTGAATCGCAAAGTTCACTGCACTGTACGGTCTGACCAATGGTACAAACGCGCTTGGGCGTTGCTGTATCCCGCCGAAACTGAACCATCATCATCTGACAGTCATTCCGTTTACTGGTACTGGGGCGGATGGCACTACTGGGACGGCGAAACACTCGTCGTGAAGGCGAGTGGATGGAAAGGCATGGAACATTGGACTGGTGCCGCCGAATTCCCGCCTGATCACGATGACCATGATCTATGGCGCTGGATCGTTAATTGCAAACCGTATCATCGTCTGATTGATCAATCAGAAATGCCAAAAATTCGGCGTGTTTGGCGCCGTTGGCTTTCCCGTGTCGCAACGTGATCGTTTATCATTGATGGCTACCGTACACTGACACGAAACGCGGCGAACAATCGCGTGCACCCGAGTACGCGAGTCGTGCGGTCTTGAAGTTGAAAATCTTTCGCGCGTACCGGGTGACGCGTGCCGTTATCCGACTGAAATGTCCCGATCATCCTGATGCTTGATGACATCCTCTGACCAAATTGAGTTCTGCGGCGTTGCAATGGTTCGCAATTGTTACGACGACCGCACTGCTCTGCGTGCGTTTGTTGCGAAGCACTGCCGGCACTTCATGACCGCTCTCGAACGTCGTGTCACCGAATACACCGTACCGCTTACATCCGATGCCACGTCTATAAAATGGCAACGTCTCTACACAATGTGCGAACAGCGCGACGGGCATGTTGACGACACTGACACTATCGCTGCACTTGAAACGCCATGGGACATTCGCGAACAGACCGCCGTTGATCGTGTGATCCGGGACAACTACACTGTGTTGCCGCTTAACCGATGCCCTGAATGCTTTGGTTTGGCACGCACTCCACGTGCCCAGCAATGTCCTTGGTGTCTGCACCGCTGGAACACGGCGGATAACCATCCGATGCACCGGAGCGGCGGTGGTTAGCTTTTTCGCAATGGAGAATCGTTCGCCGCCGCCCGGTGATCGGTAACGTTAGGTGGACGATTCGCACACGACTTCCGACGTGATAGTGATCTCGACAGGGTTATGCATCGACCACAACGGCAACATCGCCACTATGTTCTTTCGTGTCTCAACCAATCCCACGAACCTCGCGTCAATTTCCCGGCTGCACTCTGGGCATTGGTCGCCATTGTTTAATTGCCCGCGAGTCATTACGAAACCATTTCCAAAACAACGATAAAGTCGTCGACGCTCATCGCCGACCATAGCGTCAAAAAAGTCGCCGTTGCATTCACGATTCACTTCGCCACCTAACAAAATGTTGTACCGGAGCACGCGATCCGGCGTTTTCTGAATGGAGAGTCTACCGGCGCGTGCCCGGTAAACATTAGCGTTATCGCGGCTGGTGCTCGTTGTGAGTTCCGATCTGATCTTCACGATCGCCCTGACGGCTATTCGTACATTCTTCGTCTCATCTCAAACGACGACACATAGTGTCACTCGCACATTCCTTCACGCTAAACCTGGTACACTCGGCTGCACTGGTCGATTCCAGCGGTTGCCCGCATGACGGGTCACCGACGGGGCGGAACGCCGCTTGTTTGTTCCGGATCGCTTACTACCATCGCTCCACTTCCGAATCTCAAACTGATCACCGCTACAAAACTCCTGTAACCGATCTTGTTTCTTAAACCTTCCCTGCGACTAACGCTTAGCTAATGCTCGTCGCCGTCCCGGCGTTGTTTTCTGCTCGCGCAGACCGTGCTGGCGACGTTCCGTCGTTGTCGTCCGCTCTCGCGGGTCAATGCTTAACCAATGCCCGCAACAATCGGCGATAACCATGGGTTGTTACGGAGCCGGGCTTGCGGGCGGATCTGTTTGCTTGCAAGTCAACACTCCCGGCCCGCAAAACCCTACCGTTATCCGACTGAACGTGACGATGGGTTTGCTTCCGCCTCGTAAGTCTACACTGCAAACATGAAATCTAAGAGCAATTTAATGGCACGCACTAGACTGGTACTGATCGCGACTGTTACTTCCGCCATGCTGCTCGTTACATCCGCTCCCGCTTCCGCAATAGTGGTTCAGCTTCAGTCGGCTTCACAGGTTCCTTTTACAAACGACTATCCCAAGTACGCCCGCGAGCAGGTTCGTGCCGCTTTCCAGACCGAGAACTGCGGATTCATCGACGGAACCACGAATATGAGCTCGGCTACTGTACGCTTTGCCGGCAACACAGCGGCGCTGAATATGCAACTGCTAAGCCTATCGACTTGCCCCACCGCGACCCTCTCTGTTGCTTTTGAAGAAATGGAGCACAGCTGCGACTGGCGGATCGTCTATTCCGTGAAACTTGCCAAGTTCTTGGTGACCGTTAACCTGGGCTCGAAGCGGATCGAACTGGAGCATCTCAAGATTCCGCCTTCCACTGGACCTCCCCTAAAGCGATGATCCAATCGAAACCGGATAACCAAGACATGCACCGGAGTGGCGGTGGTTACATTTTACGTTTGCTTGCACGTCGTTCGCCGCCACCCGGTGATGTCAACCGTTCCCCGACTGAAAGCACCCACTTCGATTTCGATGCGTATCCGACTTTCCATTGCTGCACGGAATCGAACGTTCTCACGAGCGGCTCGTCGCGTGCGTCCACGGATTGACCTAGTTCTTGAACGCATTGCTACTGCTGAACTGAACGACCCAACATGGTCTACCGTGCTGCTTGGTGTCACCGACGAATTCGCGCAAAACCGCTGCGATACGATTCCAAACAACGATGATGTCCTGCAATTGCAAACGGGATTTCCAGCCATGGAAGATTTGACACCGGCAAATGATGCTGCGATTCTCGCGGGCTTTCTCGCACAGATTAAAACTGCAATTCATCATTGCGGTCTTACTGCAGCCGATACCGAACACCTCTATGCTATAATCTCTGAAAACAATTCTGATGGTTGACATTTGCCTCACCCAAACATAGGCGGGGAACCATGCGATGAACCGAAGTCGCGGAGTCGCCGTTTTTGACAATTCAAAATCAATCGCCGCGACTCGGTTATCGCGGTCGTTCCCCGGCTGACTTGATCGATTGCGTCCAACGATTTGATGCCCGACGAACTCACACGCCTTCAGAGCTGGTACGACGAACACTGCAACGGTGACTGGGAACATTCGTACGGAGTGCATATCGAAACACTCGACAATCCGGGCTGGTCGTTGCGGATCGACCTATCCGGCACCGAATACTCCGGGCGTAAACTTGCAATGGTCGAGAATGGCATCTCCGGTGCAAAACGGACTTGGACGGCGTACTACATCGAGAACGATCAATTCTGTGCCGCCGGTGGTCCATCAACTTTGCCGCTTCTAATTGGTTGCTTCTTCGATTGGATTGACTCACAATGATCGAACGCGGTTGCCGTGAACGAGAACGCGGTTGCCGTGAACGAAAACGCGGGGAACCAAACGATGCAACCGAGCGGCGAAGTCGGGCGTTTTGAAGTGGTTAATCTTCCGTCGCCGCCGGCTGATCGTCACCGTTATTTGTACTAAACCGACGCGTCTTTTCGTGCATCGGAATTGATGGTCACCGCGCACAACTCGTGATCTCAACTTTGATGGCGCTCCCTGATCAACTCCCACGACTGCTGACAACGCTGACTGACGCAACGGCCGAAAACTTGCCGCCCAGCTCCATGTCCGATAGGCTGACGGCTTGCCGGCCGCTAGTCCGACGACTGGTTCGGGCAAACAAATAACCATGTGATGCAACGGAGTCGGGCTTGCAAGGTTTCACCAATGGAAAGTCGTCTCTCCCGACCCGCTGATCACCAACGTTATTTGCTCAAGGCAGACTCCACATGGGAATCCTCGATACAGCCCGCCAAGCACTCGTTGGTTTGCCGATCAGTGATATTCTCCGTGAACGCCTTTCTCTCACAATCGACTACACGGCTGACCTTGAGCGAAAGGTGTCTGACCTTCAAACTCAAGTAGGCAACCTTCAGTCGCAACTTGATCGCGTAACACTTGAACGCGATCAGGTATCCCAAAAGCATACAGATCTTCAGGCCCTCCACGAAGAAGAACTTGAGATTGTCCGCACAGTCGAACTCCGTAAAGGGAAACGCACCGCCGGCCGGTGGCTTCCGTTTTGTCCAAAATGTCATATGCCCGTCTCCCATGCCGCACATTCGTCATTCTTGAAGTGCAGCGGCGATTGTGGGTGGCTGTCTCACATGTCACTCGCTGAACTAACACATCTATTGAACGAACGCAGCAAATAACAAAATGGTGCAGCCGAGTCCTCAGCCACCCGTAAATTTCAATTCATGTCAACCGTTCGGCCCGGCTGACCATCAGCGTTATCCAGCAAGAGCATGGCACACCCGGTCCTAATTGAACATCAACCGCCCGATGGATGGAAAGTCCTTACCGAGGAGTTCCTGATTTATTGCTACAATGAGTGTGGCATTGCGTCACCAGGGCTGCACGAAGGCGATTGCGAATACCGTACCGCAGACGGTCGCACCTTCAAGCAAGTAATGATTCCGGATCATCAATGGCACGCGATGTACCCTGCCTTTAAGAGCTGGATCGCCGCGACCGCACACTGCTCTGCATGGATTGAACACGGTCGCATTTGGATTTCCGACGACACATCGCAACACCTACGTGAATGCGAACGAATCCCAACGGACCAACGCCAAAAATGATTTACAACGGCGAGGGAAAACGCTGGATAACCAAGCGATGAACGCGGAGTGGCCGACAGCGCGTTTACAAATGGAAGATTTACCGCGGCCACCCGGTTATCGCAATCGTTCCCCGACTGACTTGGAGACTCACGTTCAATCGAGAATTTGACTTTGTCTTCCGAGCGGTGAATGATCGCCTGCGTCGCTACGACTCTGTCGGTGCGTGCGGCCAATGGAACGCAACACTCATCGAAGACTTTCGCTCCGACAGCGAATTTATTCGCACGATCGATGAACTCTTTCGTCGTGCGGTTGCCCAACACACGCATAGCAAGTGCATCACATCTGACGGGCTGTCACTTGAGACCGTATTTATTGATCTCGGCTTATCGCTCGATCTCTACTTTCGCCTGCACTTTCTTGATGCTCCGAATGGTTACGGGATCGCTCCCGCAAAATACTCCGTGGCACCTGACACGACTGGTGATGACTACATACTTGCAGAGCTTTGCTGTGGATTGTGTGAATCTGAGGGACAATTCTGGTATCCTACAATGAAACGAATGCCCAGCGTTGTCATGCCCGCTGACTATGACTGGGCCTATCGTAAAACCCGCGTCTACGGTCCGCCGAGAATTGCATCGTGGATTGATCGGCGAGATCGAAAACGCGGGGAACCATGACATGCACCGAAGGACGCGAGCCGAGCGGTTTGGCAAAGGTGAGTCTTTCGCGCGTCCTCGGTGATGTCCGCCGTTATCGCAACGACGCTTCTCAACTCAAGCTACAAGCCTTAGTGATCCTAGGGGCTTCATAGGCGTTTAACGACAAATGAAATGCACGGAATGCGGGAGGGTAACCCTCCGTCAAGACGCGATGAATTGCAGGGACTGCGGGCACCGCTTCGCTAACGCACCTCGCGACGATCTTCTTACTGGCATTTCTAGTGCCCACTGCTCGCAACAGGTCTTTCTCCGGGATGCGTCAAATACGGGTTCGCTTCGGCCACGAAAATTCATTGCTGCCTTAACCATGCTTCAGGGTGTCATTGGCGTCTTCGGAGCCATTGTCGTCGCTGCACTTGCTTTCGCTTCGCCCCCGAGCCTGCTGACGATTTCTCTTTTAACAACAACGATTGTTTTTCGAGGTTTCTGTGGACTTGCCGGCGGCATTCTGCTGTGGCAAGGAAGACGGAAAGGCTACCAGTTCTCCGTGGGATGCTGGATGTACCTAACACTCGTTGGATTGCTCGCCCTGGTTCAACTGTTTTTCGTTGACCTGTCTGCCCCGTACATGATGCGGCACGTTGGCTCTACCATCGGCAAGCTGCTTTTTGGCTCCGCATTCACTTACGTTCTCTTAGCAGACCTATTAAACTCAAGTTCGTTGGCTTTTCGTAAGCCGCAGCAAATGTAAAACACTCTGCGAGAGGGTTCTTGCGATAACCATCGCATGCAACGGAGGACGGGTGGTTCGTTTTCAATTCTGCTTGCAAGCGGTTCGCCCGTCCCCGCTGATGCGTTACGTTATCCGACTCAGATAGAATTATTCGAAACGGACTGTTTATGACTTGGGTTCCTCGTTTCTCAATCAAAACCCTCTTGTTCGTCGTTGCAATCGTAGCCGTAGCAACTGCATATGTTGTAACGCAACTGAGCTGGATCGCTGAGCGTAAACGGGCTATTGCGTGGATGCATGAAACCGATTCGTACTGGGCAGAGCTTCCCGGTGATTTCAGGCCCGACTTAGATAATTCCGCGCCATGGCGCATCCGAATGTTTGGCGCTTCTGGTGTTCGCCGCGCGTGCGTCATCGTATACAGCGAACGAACCATTCGGGCAAGAACGGACCAACTCAAACGACTCTTTCCCGAAGCAGACATTGAAGTGATACAACTGGGTGAATCACCCGGTGCCACCGTTTTCCCGCCTTGGAATTCAGGATCGCGATACAATACGTTGCACACGGAGCCGCGGGCCGCGCGGATTTTTCTATTTGCATGTCTTTCGCCGCGGCCCGGTGAAAGTTGACGAACCGACTGAAATCACCCTCACGCTTACCCGAACCCCAACCAACGACGGAATGCAACCTATGCGACAACGAACGTCTATTCTGCTTGCAGCCTTTGCTCTCAGCGTAATTGTGATTGCGACGTACCGCCTCGCGTATGCTGGTGATGACGATCCGGCCGGGCACAAAAACATGTATGGTTTCGGTGATTCGCCATGCTTGGTTACTTTTGACCTCGGTGGTTCTGACGGCGTCGAACAAACGGTTCTCGTCGACACTGAAATAGTAGTCGTTGGCGGTAAACGATTTCTCAACGGGGTCGTGACCGACAACTACCCAGAAGTCAATGTCGCTTATCCTGGCACGCGTGCTTTCGTAGCGCTCGATCGCATTGCTTATTTGCAATTTCTTCCCGCTCCCGAGACAGAGAATGACGGGGCAGAACGACGTGAGACTACCGAATGAGCGCAGCGAACTCTGTTGAACTACGGACAGCAAAGGTATTGACCACCGCAGGGGTTATGGGAGGCCTCATTTGCGGTTCGATCGGCACCTTCCTACAATGGTCTTATCAAACAGGCGTGGCTTGGTCAGTCGCCCGCTGGCTTCCTATCGTGTTGTTCGCGATTGGCTTGTTGCTGCTCATTGGTTGCGTCCGCAGCATTCGGAACAAAGAACCCGGAATGGTTAGCTACGCTTGGGGCCTCTTTGCGGTCGCTCTACTAGTATGTCCCAGCGGTGTTCTATGGTGGGAAGCGTTCACCAATCCAGAAATCCTTCGCGACTTGCCGATACTTGACAAAATAATCGGCTAAATGACACTTAATACAGAATCGTCGGATAACCAAGCCATGCACCGGAGCCGGGCTTGCGCGCTTTTACAAATGGAACATCAACCGTCCCGGCCCGGTGATGGCAGACGTTATCTGCTCTGCAATTGGGCAACGCAAAACTGAACTGAGATTCTCGATGAAAGTCACCATCGCAATCATTCTGGCTTCGCTGTCGATGTTTGGGCCGCCGCAAGTAGCCTTTTCACAGCCGCCGATCTCGAAGGGGCACTGGTCGTACAAGAACGGGAAGCCGGAAAGCGTGGCGTTCGACTACGGAACGGAATTGACTACGCAAGATATCGATCAACTGTCTCGCTCTGTCAGTATCGCTCGAATCACCATGGGATACGCGGGAATAGACTGTGAATACGTCACGATTGAAGGCGATCTTCTGAAGCTGGGACAATTGAAAAACCTGCAGGAAGTTCATCTGTGCAAAGACGGCATAAATGATGATGATCTCAGATTTGTCACCTTGCTTCCCAAGATTCACACCCTCGAATTCAATGCCGACAACGGGTATGACGACGCACCGATTTGCACGGATGGCTGCGCCGATCATCTGAGTGCCGCCAAGACGCTTCGTAAATTGGTGATTCACGATGGACAATTCACCGATAAGTTCGTCGCGACAATCACGAAGCGATTGTCGGGTTTGGAGGAACTTTGGTTGAATTCGCCAGATCTGACGGACGAATCACTCCGCCTACTCGCGGATCGCTGCAAGAAATTGAAGACACTCCGGATTGCATCAGAACATTTCACTGCCGAAGGCCTCAAGCACCTCGACAGTTTGAAATACCTCAGAGAACGGTCGGTAAGCTCGCCCGCCTTGCGCAAAGAACGTCGTGAACTCCAACGGTCGCGAGCAAACAGCAGATAACAATGGCATGAACGCGGAGCCGCCGGTCGCGCGTTTTCAGATGGAGCATCAACCGCGGCGGCCCGGTTATGCCAAACGTTCGTCGGATTAGAAATGCACTTGGGTGATGTTAACGACTGCCGACATCAAAGACTTGTCGACGAAGCGAGTGTGGATACTTGTTCCCGCGATTACTGTCGGTGTTGTCGCCATGTTCGCATACTTCGTGGCAGTCGCTCTCTGCCGCGACTCCTTGGTCAACTCTGCAAGGCAAAACTTCGGGGAAACGGTCGCGGACTTTCTGCCTCTAGCGATGATCCTTCCTTCACTTGGATTCTTTCTCGCGCCGTTGGTATGGGCTGAGCGAAAATCAAAACGCTACGCACTTATCTGTCCTGAATGCACCACTGATTTGTCCCGTTCTACTCGTCGCGTCATTGCGACACGCTGCTGCGGCTCTTGCGGAAAGCAAATCGTGGAGGGTCGGCGAATTCATGGCCCCATGGCGTTTGAGCGACTTTCCCGAGTTGAGCAACGCCGGCTTCTTGTCTACTGGTTCTGGGCGTGGCCCACTTTGGGTTTGTTGCTTCTTGGCTACCACTGGATTGACCCAACGGCGTTAAACAACTGCCCACAGATGCTATTCATTCCGGGACTCATCGGAACGGCAGCGACCGGATGGGCTTTTGCTCGTTCGATGGATAAACGCTATATTCCACAGTTCATCGCGTCTGCTATGGTATTGTGTCTTGGTATCAATGCGTTTTGGTGACGCCGAAGATCAGACGAACCATGGGATGCAACGGAGCGGCGGTGGCGTGGTTTCTCGTGAGGTCAATGTCAAATCCCGCCGCCCGCTGATCCCGGACGTTCGTCGGATGCTATTCCACATCTTCCAGCGTCATGGTGCCGTCGCCATTGTCCGCCACGACGCGGCAACGCACCGAAACCGGCACAAGTATCCATTCTTTCGACACCACAAAGCCGAGGCACGGGAACGGCTGGAAAAACCAGCTAAACCCGACCTCTCGATCGTTGACGTGCAGTCCAATCCACCAATCCTTGATCGAAAATGTAGGCTTAATTCGCCACCGCCATCGCCCCGAAGGTAACGCACGCGACGAACAAGGCAATGCATGGGAGCACGCCGGAGAGTCTTTCATAATTGATGCCTTTCTGGGGCGTGCCCCATGATTGCAAGCGTTATCCGACATACTCCCTCAGGTGTCCGGCGTATTTCTTCGCACAAGCGATCACTTTAACCTTCGATTGCGAATTGATCGTTCGGCTTTTGCGTTAGTGAATCGACGCGTCAAATGTTTTGATCCTCCGTTGGCGTTGGCTGCAACGTTGGTTGATCGCTGACTGATTTCCGTCTTAACGACTGGCGTTTGTCGATGGCACCGCAACGGTTCTGATCCTTCGATGAACGGAATTGCTTGCCGCGTACTTTATGGCCCGCTAGACTTTGGCGACCTGGAATCCACTGCCCAACACTCGATCAATGCCCGTCGATAAAACGGATAACCATCGGTTGTACCGGAGCGGCGGTGGTACCGCTGTTTTGAAATCACGGCACTCGCCGCCGCCCGGTAAACCGTAACGTTCTGGCACGAAGTGCACATCGTGCTCGTGCTCAGTGAAACGGTGCTCGTGCTCGTAATCGATTTGGAGGGGCACGGATGAACGATCCAACTTTCGACCACGATCGACTTGACGTTTATCGTCTCTCGATCGACTACGTTACCGCTGCGTTTGACGTTTCCAAAACACTAACCGGATTACATCGCCACGCCCGCGACCAACGGCTTCGCGCGGCGCAATCGATCCCGCTGAACATCGCCGAGGGTAACGGTAAGCGAAGCTTTAAAGACCGTGCTCGGTTTTTCGACATCGCTCGCGGTTCGTCGTTTGAGTGTGCGGCGATTCAAGATGTTTTGGTTGCGACGGGTGGCTTGGACGATTCAACGAGTCGTGACTTGAAGTCCAAGCTCAAACGAATCGTCTCGATGTTGACTCGAATGGCGATGAAATTTGACGACGTGAGCGAATCGTCGGTAGACTATGCCGTGGCGATCGATTGCGAGCACGAGCACCGCGATGCTGAGCACGAGCACGATCGAGAAGAGCCAGAACCATGCGTTGGACCGAAGACGCCGAGTTCAGTTGTTTGAAGTTGAGAATCTTTCGCGGCGTCTCGGTCAACGCTGCAGTTCCCCGACTGAATTGTTCGCTGTTTGCCAATGGACGATCCAATAGCACTGAGCGACCGTCTTACCGAATGCATTCCTGACGACCTGTACGAACTCTGGCGCAACGGGCCGTTGCGATTCGCTAGCAGAGACAACCTTCCAGTCGTTGAACTGACTGGACAACGATTGGCACTTCATTGGGGTTCAACCAGGATTGTCGCTGATGCCGCCGATTGTCACTTCCGGGTCGGCCGACCCTGGAAAATGAAACGCAATGCACGCTCGGCCCGACCGCTTCTCCCATTTGGTAACCACGACCTGATACTGATCGACTTCCCACCTCTTCAAACCGGATTTTGGGGCGGCATCTGGTCGTACAACACTGCTCCGGTTGGCTACACTAAGCGTTCGCTGAACGACTGGGCGAATGCTTTAGCCACGATAGTAGACGGCTTTGACGCTCAACGATTCTTGCATGACTGAATTCCGCACCTTGAAGCGGGGAACCATCACATGCACCGAAGGACGCGAGCCGAGCAGTTTTGCAATGGTGAATCTTTCGCGCGTCCTCGGTGATGTGTAACGTTCGCCGACTGGAAATGGCTATCATCAATCCGTTGTCACCTTGCACTGAAGTATGCCGATGCGACAACGCACCAAAACGCTGCTTTGGATCGCACTGCCGACTCTGATAGTCGCGTGTCTTGGATGGACTGCCATCAATCTTCAACGCGGCATCAAGTCGGCGTACTACGAGTGGGGCGTTACCTGCATCATCGCGTCATACGCCGAGGACCACGACGGTTCGCCTCCGGCTAACTGGGATGATTTAGTTGGCTACGAGTACCACACTAAGTACCTCCCCGATCCGAGGACAATGGACGCGGCGGCACAACACATTTCCGTTGACTTTGAATCGCTCGTGGCGTTCGCAAACGAGGACATACCGGACTTGCCTGCCGACGTGATCACACCGATACAAGGCATCGAACAACATTGGATTCACCCCAAGACGACGCTCGAGCGCTACTTCCGTGACGGCGAACGACCACACGGATCGTTTGACGGCGAATACGCAAAACAGCTACGCTACTACGCTGAAGGCGGCGACTGAACGCAACAGACAGTCGCGGCGAACCATGCGATGCAACGGAGCCGGGCTTGCAGGGTTTCACAGATGGAAAGTCAACTCTCCCGGCCCGCTGATCGCCGCCGTTATCCGACTGAAAATCTGCACTCACTTCACCGACATTTAAAGTGACCAACCCTTATTCGCCGCCGAACGCACCGTCGCGCATTGTTACTCCGGAGCGCGTTCCTCGGACGGCATTGGCTGCACTACTTGCTGGATGCCGAAACGGTTTGATTTGGTCACTCGTCGTTATGGTTCCTCTCTCGATAGTGGCAGTGCCAGCAATTCCTCGTGGACTAGTTCGCGATGCAGGCGGCAAAGTTGTTCCGTATCTCGAACGGGTTGGGTATCTTGGCATGTGCCAGGAAATGTTTGGGTTTATTGCTCCAATATCGGTAATCTGGTCGCTATCGGCGGGAACTGCCGGGCTGGTACGCCACGCCGTCCGCAATCGGGCGTCAACAAATCATGAAAATACACATGAAAACGGATAACGAACCGATCCACCTCAGCCGCGAAATGAGGTTTCTAGAAGTGGTAGATTGCTCGTCGCGGCGAGGTGATCGTAAGCGTTCGCCGAGACATTAGACGTTTCACAGTTCGCTACTTTCTTGCAAATCAATCAGGGATGAAATGAAGATTCTACTTGCAGTCTTGACGTTTACGCTTGCACATGTTGCTACTGCCGACGAACCGTGGATGTATCCCGTCAATGTCGATTTACCCTTGTCCCGCGTTGAACTCTCGTCGATGCGAATGAGCAACTCCTACGCCGCTGACAGCGACGGCGTAAAGCCGTTCGAAGGAACGACTAGAGTAGTGCATGTCGATGTCGCGACTTTTGATGAGATCGTCAAATGGTACGCGGAAAGAATTGGCGAGACACGGCTCCCACAGACCCTCGATCGATTTGTCGACGAGGGTAAGACGGGGCCAGGGATCGGCTTCTTCAAAACTGCAGAGTTATCGCTTGCATCACATCTATCTTTCAGATTCACACCCGAGCAGAAACACATTACAATTCTTCATACTGAAGAGACTGGTGATGTTGTGGCCGTCTCCCTGCTTGGGTTGAATCACGAGACTAACATTCACGTACTTCGTCATCGCCGGCACGCACACGCTATTGCCCCAAAAGCCGGCGAACCAGACGATGCACGTGAGTCGCCGCGTTGAGCTTATTGAAGTGGTGCGTCGTTCGCGGCGACCACGTGATCGGTAACGTTCGCCTATCAAATCATGATCCGCATCCTCACGTTAACTCTAGCTGTCTTGCCTCTGCTGGCATCTGCGCAAGATACTTCGCCGCGAAACGCATACGAATCGCGAATTGAAACTGCTCGACACGAGTACCGGAAGGCTATCTCGAAACAGATACGCAGCGCAAAATCGGTCGAATTGGTTCTGCTTCGGTTTGACGACGTAAAGAAGCCGGACCCTTTCAATGACGATGAGTCGCGATTTCCTATCGCACCGTATGGAGCGACGTGCGGTATAATCTCGACCAAGAAGCTCAATGCAGACGAATGCAAGGATCTTCTCCTTGCGCTAGCAGACCAAATTGAGAAACGAAGCCATACCGGTGGCGCGTTTTGCCACTATCCTATTCACGGAATACGCATTTATACTGCTGCGATTGACGACGCTGCAAATAGCGACACTATTTACACGGGATCATTTTGCTGGGTTTGCAAAAACTTCGGTTTCGCATATCCGGATTCAGCGGAATGGCTCGATACCACTTCCAGCCTTCACGACATTTTCAACAAACTCCTTCCGATCCCCGACGAAGAACTCAGACGCTTCAAGACTCAATTCAAATCCAAGTAGGAAGGCGAACCATCCGATGCAACCGAGTCGCGGTAGCTGGGCGTTTTGAAATGGAAGATCAACCGCCGCGACCGGCTGATCGGTACCGTTATCGTGACTACATCATCCACGGCATGTGGCTGGCTTCGTGGTCACGCTGACTCTCAATCATTTCTTCCATGTACGCGGTGTACTCTTTGTCTGCCGCGATTTGCTCATCCAGACAGTCTCCGCAGAGATGTGATCCCTCGCGACTGTCCCAATAATCCCTGTCGCCAAAATACAATGGCTTAACCTGCTTGCATCGCTCGCACTCGTCTGGTTCATATTCACACGGCTCGAAACCGTAAGCACGATAACAATGCGATGAACCAAAGTCGCGGTTGCTGCCGTTTTCTGTACTCATTGTTTTCTCCCGCGACTTGGTTATCGCTGACGTTCGCCGACCGTGACGGTAAGATTCAACGTAAAGCTCACGATAAGTTGATCAGTGATCCGAATGCCAAAGCGTAGATCTTTCTCACTCGCGACGTTTCTGTTGGTTGGGGTAATCTGCGCGCTTCTGATTTCAAACGTGATAACGTCCACGAAGCTGCAAGACGCCGAAGCAGAAGTCGGATCAGTTCGGCAAAACTTTGGCTATATCAATGCCGACCGAGACGACCGGATATACGTGAGTTCAATCGCAAAGTTCCAGCATTCTCGCGGTGCCAAGTTGCGGTTTCATGCACCGGAGAGTCGCCGGTACTCAATACGGGTTTCCGAGGTCGATTCGTCCTGGCAGCATGACGATTTCGAGGCACTGTCCAACGCCGAAAGCTCCAGTGCCCTAACCGCATTGACACATGAAGAGGCGATCGTGTCTTATGATCTTGCGTATGATCTTAGAAAACGCCAGCCAATCTTGGTCGTGCAGTCATTAGAGCGACAGAGTACATACGCACCGAGTGAATGGCAGGGCTTAGATCAGTTGGACCCCAAGGTGATCAATCTTCTCGATTTCAGTGATGTTTCCCAATACGATTTTGGACCTGACGAAGTGATCGCGCTCGCTTCATTCGAGGCGCCAAGCTGTGATAGAAGAGTAATTCTTTGGCTCGAACCGCAGTCCGACCCCAATTTCAAGCCGACCAAATAACGGCGAACCATGACGTGCAACGGAGGACGGCATGGGGCGTTTACAAATTGACAATCAAACCGCCGTCCCCGCTGACGTCGGACGTTCGCCCATCATGACAACCGTCATTTTTTCAATCTTCTTCGGCATCGGCTGGGTCTTTGCTATTCTCGGAGCAATCAACGACTTCCGCATCCTGGTACACGGAAAAATCGAAGAAGACACGAACATGACTGGTATCCCAACGGAGGAACTTACCGGCATCGCAACCCGGCTCGGCTTCGTTCGCTTGATCGCTGCCCTCCGTTTGGTATTCGCCATCGCTTGGATCATCGCTGTTCCGATGCTTGCGATCCGAGCGTGGTGGGGCGAACCATGAAATGCACGGGAGGACGGGAGTCGCGTTTCTTGGTCAGCTTGCAAGTCTTTCACCCGTCCCCCGTGATTTCTAACGTTCGCCGACAAAGACCGATGCTCAACTGGTCGCGTTAATTGATACGTCGCTACGCCATCTTCGCAACATTACTTGCAGCCTCTTGGGTCGTCATGACGACCACCCATGAATGCGGCCACATGATTGGTGGTATGACTTGCGGCGCAACCCTCACCGATTTTGACCTTGCTCCATGGCGCATGCCGTACAGCTTGCACTCTCCTGATCCAAACCCGCTTGTGACGCTTTGGGCCGGCCCAATATTCGGCATTGCTGTCCCAACTTTCTTGGCGGCGATCATCCGCAAACGATGGGCATGGTTCATCGCTGATTTCTGTCTCATCGCGAACGGCGGCTACCTCGCGTTGGCGTCGCTATCGGGCGACCGCTTTCTCGACACGCCTCGATTGCTCGATGCTGGGGCACATCCGGCAACGATCGTGATATATTGCATGCTGACGATCGGCATCGGATACATCTGGTTTCGGTCCGATTGTATCCACTACCTCGCACCCAAATCGAAACAGCGAGACGGCGGCGAACCATGTGATGCAACGGAGTCGGGCTTGCATGATTTCACAAGTGGATAGTCAACTCTCCCGACCCGCTGATCACCGACGTTCGCCGACTCGAGATAGCATGACAGAGCTTCACCTTAATGCATATTCGTATTCCTCGCAGTCAACGGGGTCGAGCTTGTGACGTCTTCTGAACCACGGTCGGTTTCGCGAGGCATTCTGTTAATCATGGGCGCAGGTCTTGGTGCCATCAGCTTCTCGGCTGCCATTGCAATGATCCCTTCGAGTATGGACTCAACGCATTCACTCAAGTGGAGATTGGCAACCAATCTTTTTCTTATCTACCCGGCGTTGCTCGGGCTATGGGTTGGATGGATACGACGATCCAAAACCTGGGCGGTTCTTGGAGTCGTTTCTGGAATCGCCGCCGGATCTGTATTCATTGCTCTGTACGGGACGATTGTCTCTGTCCTGCCGCTTAGGCTTGTTCAAGTTGTGGTCGTTGTTCCGTGCGTACTTGGCGGTGCGATGAGTGCTCTGTTGGGAACGAAAACCGAATCGTGGATATCGGGCGTGCCGCAGCGATTTGTTCGAGGTGTTATCGCGGGATTCGCGCTGGGATTCACCTATGGGATAATATTCTCTCAGGTCTTCCCGATGAGTTTACCCGAGTATCCCTACTTCAAATTCACACCTTACCCGCCTACAGAACCCGAGAATTCCCCTGTTTCCGCCGCATGGTTTTTTCGGCTATGGATCTCCGGAACGCTCGCTTTGACCATTTCAAGTGCGTTATTCCTAACGGTATATCACTGGTCTGCTGGACTTAGTAGCGCTCGATCGGTAGGCTGCGAACCATCGGTTGCAACGCCCGCGAGTTGAGCTTAATGAGGTTGAGAGTCCGTCGCGCCGCCCCGCTGAACCGCAACGTTCGTCAGCCAGAGGCGAACGCAACGACCAAACGGGAAATCAAGTGAGGCTCACGAGCAAAATATATGGCAGACATCCCGTTTTACTTAACGCGAGTGTTATTTCCAGCAATGATCAGCTATGGCTTGGTGCAAAGCGCATTTATGTTGATTAGTTCCTACTGGAAGAAGCATAGTGTTCGGTATGCTGTCGTCGGATTTTTTGTGACTTGGCTTCTTCTCGCCATGTACTGTTATTTGAGCGTGCATGGAGTTCTTCCGTACAGAATCTTGCCTGTTTCGTTTTTTGTGTCCGTGGTTGTTGTCGGCTGTACTTGGACGTTGCAGCAAAGCCAACGGCAGAGCGAGGAGAACGATCAACCGGTTAGGTTAATCGATGCCGATTCGAGCCCGCCAAGCGGTGATGGTCCGACGGAGGTGACCCGTCGCAGCACAATCGGGCGCTCACTCGCGATTTTGTCACTTTTAATCTATTTTATTGGACTCGGCGCTGACGTCGCGATCGTGATTGCGAACCGCTCCGGTGCCTACACTGGTCTTGGTCCTGTGCACGCTGTCATTTTCATCACGATCGTTTGCTTGGTCGCTTCCATCGGTTTTGCTATTGTGTCTTGCTTCACCTATCCACGTGCTCTGTTCATCCAGCTTTTACATGGCCTAACCATTGCCGGCGTTATTCGACTCAGTCAGTGGGGATCTGAACCGTGGTGAAATAGCGATGAGCAATACTCGCTCTAATGTCCATAAACACGACGAACCATGACACGGGAGATCGCCATGACGCGTTGCAAGTGGATCGTCTTGGGGGCGATCCCCGTGTTTCGGTCGTTCGCCGATGACATGAGTCGCAATTTCACTTTAAAATCTTCCGCATCAATTGGTTGTCTTGCGGCATTAAGCACGGCGACCGTTGTTTACGCGGTGTTTTCCGTCGGAGCAGCATTGAGTCACGACGTGGCCCAAACTGTAGCTGCATTCGTACTTGGGCCAGCAGCTTTTTTTTTGAAACCAGGAAGCTATGCCCTGGTGTCTGTTTTGCCCATAGTGATTTTCGTAGTCCATTTTTGCTACTGGTGGTTCGCCTTACTGGAACCGTGGCCAACAAAGCTATTAACTCGTGTTTGCATCCTTATTTCGATTCACTTCGGAACGGCGGTTGTGTTCTGGGTGAAGCTTCTTGAACGGATGCCATAATCGGCGCGGCGAACCATCGGTTGCAACGGAGGCCGCGAGCTAGCGTTTTTGAAGTGGTGAGTCGCTCGCGCGGCCCCGCTGAACCGTACCGTTATCCGACTGACTCCCTTAGGTGTCCGGCGTATTTGTTCGCACAAGCGATCATTTCAACGCTCGAATGCGAATTGGTCGTTCGGCTTTTGCGTTAGTGAGTCGACGCGTCAAATGTTTTGATCCTCCGTTGGCGTTGGCTACAACGTTGGTTGATCGCTGACTGATTTCCGTCTTAACGAATGGCGTTTGTCGATGGCACCGAAACGGTTCTGATCCTTCGATGAACGGAATTGCTTGCCGCGTACGTTAGGGCCCGCTAGACTTTGGCGACTTGAAATCCACTGCCCAACACTCGATCAATGCCCGTCGATAAAACGGATAACCATCGGTTGTACCGGAGCGGCGGTGGGCGCGTTGTTTTGAAATCACGGCACTCGCCGCCGCCCGGTAAACCGTAACGTTCCCCGACTGAATTGGAGACTCTACGTTCAATCTCAAATTCGACTTTGTGTTCCGGTCGGTGAATGATCGCTTGCGTCACTACGACTCTGCTAGCGCGTGCGGCCAATGGAACGCGACACTCATCGAAGACTTTCGCTTCGACTCCAAATTCATCCGCACGGTCGACGAACTTTTCGGTGAGGTGGTGGCCCAACACACGAACGGTGAGTGCATCGCATCTGATGGGCTATCACTTGAGACCGTTGTGATTGATCTCGGAACATCGCTCGATCTCTACTTCTGGCTGCACTTTCTAGATGCTCCGAGTGGTTACGGTATCGCTCCCGCAAAAATTTCTATCTCGTCTGATCCGACGCGTGCTGACGGCTCGCTTGCCGCAGTGTGCTGTGGATTGCGTGAGCCCGAGGGAAACTTCTGGTATCCTACAACAAAACGAACGCCCAGGGTCGTAATGCCCAATGATTACGACTGGGCATATTCCCACGTTCGCGCCTACGGTCCACCGACGATCTCATCGTGGATTGATCGGCGAGATCGAAAACGCGGGGAACAATGACATGCACGGGAGCACGGCTTGCGGCGTTTTTCGCAATGGATAATCAACTCTCCGTGCCCCGTGATGTCCGACGTTCGTCGAACATGGAAAACTTGAATCCCTACGATCCGCCGCTATCTGAGTCGCACGACATCGGCGACATTAATCCAAGTTCTGTCGACACCATTACCTCTCGATTCTCGTTCACATCGCAACACCTGATCGACACGCTTACGCGATTCCGGTCGCAACATTCGGGACGCCGGCTGTGGCGTTGGTTGCGATGGGTTGCTGCGTTCATTTTCGTGCTCGTCGCAATTGCCGGACTATTCATTCCACAATACTTCGCCTCGGCCTTTATGGTTGCTCTCGCGATATTCGCGTTCTTTCCGCACAAGATTGACGACTATCTTGCCACACGCAATTTTCGGAGATCACCGCACTGTAATGCTCAGCAAATCATTCACCTGTCGGATGACGGATTTCGCGCCGAATCGGAAATCGAGCAAACCGATCTCAAATGGGCGGCTTTCTCAAAGGCTGTGATCTTCAGTGACGGCGTGCTTCTTTACCGCGGGCCAAAAATGGTAAACTGGATTCCTGACGCTACACTCGATAGTACCGATGGGCCGTTTAGAATACGCAAGCTCCTAACCGAAAAACTGCCGACGAACCATGTCGTGAACCGGAGCGACCGGTAGCGCGTTTTCAAATGGAAAGTCTATGGCGGTCGCCCGGTTACGACCGACGTTATCCGACTGAACTTTCTCTACCCTACACTCGATTGGAACAATCATGACCCGCGCTTACGATCGTCGATTCTTTGCGTTTCTGGCCTTCCTTTTCTTCCTCGCTTTTCTTGGCTTTCTCGGCACAGATAATTACCGCCACTTCGCTTTGCTTGCATCACCCGCTGCCTTTGCCTCACTGTTCTTCCTCATATTTATTCCGCGTCCCGCAGAACGCATTCCCGAACGGTTTCGGCTCAAGGAACAAGGCGACATATATCGTGCTTTGACTGGTCGTATTTAACGATCGGTTATGACTGTCATTTTCCGGTATGCTAAGGTTTGTCGCCGGCGATTTCTCGATCCGATTTATGACGGCGGATAACCATCCGATGCACGTGCGGACTGGAAATGGTTTGAAGACTAGCGGGTGTGAATCCCGTCTGAGTAGCTGTTAGCCACAGGCTCAGTATCGAGTTTTGCAGCGTTGGTATAAGACGTTTCACGTTGAAGTCCAACGTTGAAGCGTAAACAGAAAGGTAGTGAGGGTGAAAGGTACTGACTGGCTGTCAGGCCCTGAACGAGATTGAGCTCCGAAAACATGGTTTCCTGTCGGATACTGCCCACGGTCTGTGCATGCCTGAAGGCCACGCTCAACGACGCGTCAATGGCGAGTGTAGTTGAGAGTCCCGGAGTCGAGGATCCACTCGCGCTACACACTAAGTCTTCAAGGCAACCAGTGAGACCCAGAGAGTTCTTGATACGATCATGACTTTCAATCACGACGAATCGAGTATGCCTGCGAAGCCGAAGAAGCAACAACGGCAAACGACCCTTTGGGAGTCGGATGACTGTAAAGTACCATTGACGCCGGGTAATGCCGGAAGAGGGAAGGCGGTCAGGCCGACACGCGTATCGAGTCAAACATCGACCACACTCAGCGGTGGCATATCGGTGAACGAGCGACTCGATCGCATCACCACGAGAGCGGAAGGCGATGCAGTCGCTACCTTCAACAATGTGTTTTCATTGTTGAATAACGAACTGCTGTTCTACGCCTTCCGAAAACTCAAGCGAGGCAAGGCACCGGGTGTCGATCATGTCACGGTGGACGACTACGAAGTCAACCTGCAAGAGAACTTGCGGAAACTCGAAGATCGTCTTCATCGCGGCAGCTATCGGCCTCAGCCAAGTCTACGACGAGAGATCCCCAAGGGCGAAGGTAAAACTCGTCCCTTAGGAATCGCCTGTGTGGAAGACAAGATCGTACAGCGTGCGATCGTGATGATCTTGGAACGTATCTACGAAGTGGACTTCTGTGACACTTCATACGGTTACCGACCAAGACGCAGTTGCCACCAGGCTCTGGCCGACTTAGGCCAGACCATCGTCCGCCAACGAGTGAACTTTGTGTATGACGCCGACATCGCTGGATTCTTCAATCACGTTTGCCACGAGAAACTCGTTGAGCTTCTTGGGCATCGTATCGAAGACCCGCGGCTGTTGCGTCTGATTGTCAAGTTCCTCAAGTCTGGCGTGATGATCCAAGACACCAGGCACGACACGACCGAGGGCGTTGCCCAAGGTTCGGTTCTCTCACCACTGCTAGCGAACGTGTATTTGCACTACGTGCTGGACGAGTGGTTTGAACAGCAGGTGAAGCCACGGCTTTCGGGCCAGGCAGCCATCATTCGCTTCGCGGATGATTTCGTCTGCACGTTCGAGCGAGAATCGGATGCGAAGCGTTTCGCATCCGTGTTGGTCAAACGTCTTGGTCGTTATTCGCTTGAGTTAGCCGAGGAGAAGACGAAGTTGATTCGGTTTGGCCGTTTCGCCCGTCGCGATTGCCAGCGACTCGGTGAAGGGGCCCCGAGCACTTTCGACTTCCTTGGTTTCATGCATTACTGCGGCACCAGTCGCAGCGGTAAGTTCAAGTTGAAACGGAGGACAGCAGCGAAGAAGTTTCGTGGAAAGGTAGACGATCTCAAGTCGTGGTTTCGTTCGAAGCTGACGACGCCGATATCCGAAGTATGGCCGACACTGGTCCGCAAAGTTCAAGGACACTTTCAGTATTACCACGTCAATGACAATTGGCCGATGCTGATGAAGTTCCGCGAGGCAGCGAGACGGTTAGGTCTGCGTTGGATGCGCCGCCGCAGTCAGAAGGGAGCCAACCTGAGTTGGTCGGACTACCATCGTTACCTCGAAGCCTATCCGTTGCCGATGCCGGGCCGACTGAAGGACTTGATCGCCATGACGGGAGCGAAGTAATGCCAGGTGATAAGTGTCGGTTGGGAGCCGGATGCGTTAACAGCGCACGTCCGGTTCTGAGAGGGTTCAAAGCACAATTCAGCACGCTACACGAACTAGGGCACCCCGCAGGAAACCGCTGGGACACAGAGAAAAGATCGTGTACGCTAAACTTAAGAGGCTTTGTTTCTACTCGCCCGGAGCCGGACTTGCGAGCGTTTTCAAGTGGTTACTTTTACACTTCCGGCCCGGTGACGCTCCACGTTACGCCAAGAACAATTTGATGACATGCAAACTTCGGTAGCCTCTAATCTGCTTCATCATCTGGCTGATGACTCCGCAGAAATTGGGCACGCCTCGGTAGACGATAAGGCGTGGCTTGAGGAACTACCGTTGCCGCTTGAATTGAAACGAACACTTCAATGGCACTGGCCAACCGAGTCGACGCAGATCGGACCGATTGTATTTGAACCCGTTTCCGGAATTCGCTCGTACCCATGGACGCCAGCATTGCTTCGACACCAACAAATTCCAATTGGATTCGGCCCGAATGGTGACGCATTTGTCTGCGACTTTGCCACCGACGAATGCAACGTTGGCTTCGTGACGCATGAAGAGTACGATGGCGCTAGCAATTCCCGACCGTTCTACCAACCAACTTTTCGCACTCTAGAATCTTACTTACACCTTGTGGACATGGAACGGTATGTTCCATGCGATTACTACGACGCAAGGGACTTTGCCGAGTTTTTGGAAGCGGAGTCTAATCACTCACCTTTTTTCCGACACAAAAAGGCGTAACCATCGCATGCAACGGAGAACGGGTGGTCTGTTTTCTCGTCTGCTTGCGAGTCTTTCGCCCGTTCCCGCTGATGCGTAACGTTCGTCTTGCTAAACTTATGCACCGATTCTTACAATTCTCGATTGCTGCCCTGCTAATCGCGATTGCGATATTTGCAGCAGGATTCGGCTTTTTTCGGTTTTTCAACCAAAGATTAACTGTTGTTGATGAGCCCGCCAGTGGTGAAGGCTACGTAGGACGTGGAACATATTTTCAAGGTACCCAGCTAATGGCCCGAGTTTCACGATCGGACATTCTGGTTTCAACACGATGGAAACCAGATGCTCAAAATCCCCCCGTTTCCGCTCGTCGCGCAATCGCTATCGCAAATAGGGCGATTCGGAGCGTTGGCAACATCGATCCACTGGGAATGGAGTTCAGAAACGCCGAACTCACTCGATATGAGGGCGATATCTGGTACTGGACCGTTTTCCTCGATGAAGCCGCGGGCAGCAACGATGAAGGTTTCCAATCTGGCTATCCTATCATCGTACTGATGGATGAACGTGTCGCTGTACCAAGACCGTTTATGCAACGCAATTACGTTGAATCCGAGTCCCAACTTGGCTGGAATATAGGTTCAACGTTGTTGGACTTCGACGAACCATGACATTCACCGGAGTGGCGGTGGTTAATATTTCTCGAAGTTGCGATTTTCGCCGCCACCCGGTGATGTCCGCCGTTCTGTCAAAGAGATCCTATGGATGACGCGTTGGCATATCCAGATTTGCTAATTGAATTGAATCAATCGCTTCGCCAATTCGATGGCGGAAAGGCGATCGTATGGGACTTGTTGAGGTACGAATCAGTGCTCGTCATAGCTCTCTCCACACCTCAATCCACGACAGCGAACGCGTATCTTGACTGCATATTGTGCACGAAGTTAATGTTTACCCATGCATGGGAGCCAGCTCGTATTTTCGTGGAGTCAAGTGATCTAGTTGGCACTTCGCTACATATTCACGACGACCAGTCCCTTCAGATCGAATGCAAGACTGCACGCTTGACGGTTGCAACGGATGGTAGCCAACGTCAAGTCTTTGCTTCGCCAGCAGGAATTCGATCTAGCTTCGCCCTTCTCGCTTACGCTTGTGAAGCTGAATCCACATCATTTAATGCCATGACATCGTTCTTTGACGGATACAGCGAGGCTCTATCAAACCACTTGCTGCCCTGGCAGAACGAAAAGCCTTCGCTGAACGCTTTTCAGGCGTGGGTCAAAACACGGCTTGCATTGGACAACCTGTCTATGGATTGGAAACATGCAATGAGGGCGGCATACTCCGACGACAAAGACGCGATTGTGCAGATGCGCAAATTGCTTGCTGATTTTCAGATCGAGTACGATGCGGGCAATGTCGCCGACCCTCCGCCTCGCCGATAGCACAGGTGTGCGTGACAGAACCATGGGTTGTTACGGAGCCGGGCTTGCGGGCGAATTTGTCTGCTTGCAAGTCATCACTCCCGGCCCGCAAAACCCGACCGTTATCCGACTGATATTCACACGAACTTGAACACTAGCCAATCCCGTCACGGCGTCACGCTCGTTGAACTACTTGCCGTGTTCACGATCATCTCGATTTGCCTCGCTTTACTCATGCCGGCCGTGCAATCCGCACGAGCATCAGCGCGGAGGACGGAATGTGCGAGCAACTTACGACAATTCCATTTTGGCACTCGTCCCCCCGTAAACATTTGCCCGGATTCACCTGATTCGCTCGGGTACTTCCGTAATATTTTGGACTACAACGATCCTCGTGTTTACAACTCCACACACTCAACAATGCAGTTCTTTGAGCACAATGGCGCTCCACTCGTAGAGGACCCGGGTTCTCCGCCTGACATGAATCCCAACACTTGGTTCACGCAAGCGAATATTGACGCGGACCTTGTCCTTCCGATTGTCGATTCGTACATCGCTAGGGGTCGCCATATTGGAAGCACAGCAAACTATCTGTTTCTCGATGGGCACATTGAGGTTATCGAATCGAAGGTAATCGAAGGCTGGGCCACGTCCGGCTACAACTTCACCCGTGCTGGCGCTGGATTGCCGCCACGCTAATTCGCGGATCTCCAGGAACCACACCCACTTTCCACCAATGAGCGGGGCGTATTGCGATAACCTGGGAGAGATGGGTCAGGCGGATGTTCCTTCACTGCCACCCCGAAGCGCAGCGTTGTAAGTCTGGTAACCATGGCAATTGGGACAGGGGTCAGGTTACCCGGGCCCTCTCCCACACCAGCTCCATGCGGAGCCACACTTGGCGGTTCGCCTCAAGGATGCAAGCGAGTGCTAACGCCTTCGATACGAAGCAAGCCCACTTTGGTCAGCACGAGCGTATTCGCTAGACTGTCTCACTTCTTTTTGACGAGACCAGCCACGGAAGTCCACGCAATGCGTTTTGAATGTCAATCGACCTATTATCCGAAACCGACCGAACCGAATCATTATATCCGCACCAGCGAGATTGACGTCTGGTGTCATACTGCTGGTGATGAGCCTGCTATCGCGGCCCGTTTGGCCGTCGATTATCTCGACATCGACCGTGCCGACAGCGAAGGTGAAAGCATCCTTCACGTTTGTGATGCCGATTCTGCGACGTGGATGCAAGTCTACGAAGCCACCATCGAGCCGGATATCGACTTCCTCGGGATTCGTGAGGACTTCGGGTTCGATGATCCCATTCATGGTCTCGTCTTCATCCATGGTGCGGTGTTTCATCCGAGTGTAAACGCGTGGCGTGCGTATATACTCGATTCCGTTTGCGGCATGTTTCCCGTTGACACTGCCACGGTGATGTGGAAGCGCACGACGGAGCTGGAGGACAAAGATTTAGCCAGCCTCGGGTTTCGTAAAGTCGCTGGTTCGGAGCTCTTGTTTCGTCCCAACATGCTCGAAAACGCTTATTCGAGTTCGGACGACGATCGAGATCCGATCGAACTGATCGTACCTGAGGACGCCCAAAACAACGTTGACCAGCAGTGGGTCGAGCGTGATGATTCTGACTTGGCGGATATCGACGACTGATGAAAGACGGCACGTTTTAATCCGGCAACTAAGTCACTTAGATAGGGTAGTCGAACCGTGGGACGTGGATGCATGCTGTGTGGCCGCCGGCGGCCGAACAAGCAAGTTGGTGGTGGCGGGCGAGGCTCGAGGATCTGTCGTCAGTGCCGACGGATGCCCAAGTTCGAGCAGCAACGCTTGCTGCGATTGTCGGAGATCCACGGTTTCCTTGAGCAATCAAATATCTCGACCAAGAACATCAAGCGGCTGTCAATCCTGGAAACAGACGCATTCACGGAGGTCGCAGAGTTGGCCTCCCTCGTGAAGCGAATTGCATTGGCAAAACCTGGCCGGCGACGTCGCTGGAAGTGGCTCTGGCGAAACAATCGGGAACTCCTGCAGGAGGCCGTAAAAGCCCGCCTGATTGACCCTCTCCCTCCGAGTCCTCATGAAGCCGACGATGGCTTTGAGTGGTCGCCGGAGAATGACTTTTTCGAAGATTACTTCGAATTGGAAAACGTCGACGATATCTGGATTGAGCCCCGGTCGTATGAGTACGAGCCATCATCAGCTGTAATCCGCCGGCTATTTTGCAGCAAACAATAGAGTCGATCGGCTTCGGCCAACATTCGTTGTCCGTAATCAATGTGCGGGCAACGTTATCCGACTGAGCGTTTCAACGATGATGGACTAGGACCGATGGAGGACGGCGGATTCACTTTGGTTTGTGCGGCTTCAGTACAGGTATCTGCTCACTTGTCGCAGTTTCTCAGTCCGGCATTGCTGCTGAATTGATCGTCTTCTTCGCCGCTGCGGGTTGTGCTTTGGGTGCTATCTTCGGGTGCGCTCGGCCGATGGTTCGTGGAAGGCGGCGTAGGCGAACGCGGTCATCTGACCTTTACCGCAAGGCCGCTGCATCGCGATTCCCTCAAACGTCTTGGTCGTTATTCGCTTGAGTTAGCCGGGGAGAAGACGAAGTTGATTCGGTTTGGCCGGTTCGCCCGTCGCGATTGCCAGCGACTCGGTGAAGGGGCTCCGAGCACTTTCGACTTCCTTGGTTTCATGCATTACTGCGGCACCAGCCGCAGCGGTAAGTTCAAGTTGAAACGGAGGACAGCAGCGAAGAAGTTTCGTGGAAAGGTAGACGATCTCAAGTCGTGGTTTCGTTCGAATCTGGCGACGCCGATATCCGAAGTATGGCCGACACTGGTCCGCAAAGTTCAAGGACACTTTCAGTATTACCACGTCAATGACAATTGGCCGATGCTGATGAAGTCCCGCGAGGCAGCGAGACGGTTAGGTCTGCGTTGGATGCGCCGCCGCAGTCAGAAGGGAGCCAATCTGAGTTGGTCGGACTACCATCGTTACCTCGAAGCCTATCCGTTGCCGATGCCGGGCCGACTGAAGGACTTGATCGCCATGACGGGAGCGAAGTAATGCCAGGTGATAAGTGTCGGTTGGGAGTCGGATGCGTTAACAGCGCACGTCCGGTTCTGAGAGGGTTCAAAGCACAATTCAGCACGCTACACGAACTAGGGCACCCCGCAGGAAACCGCTGGGACACAGAGAAAAGATCGTGTACGCTAAACTTGAGAGGCTTTGTTTCTACTCACCACGGAGCACGGCTTGCGCGATTTTACAAATGGAAAGTCGTCTCTCCGTGCCCGGTGACGGCTGCCGTTCGCCGACGCAAAGTTTGATTGTCCACGCGACACAGGTGGTTTAGAACGGTGCCGCACAATCTGACTGAACGCATCCCAGATCATCTCGTCCAACGATGGCGAAACACTTCTGTCTTTTGGAACCGCCTGATGATTGGTGGTATGTCTGCGTTATGGATTCCTCTGGGCGTCGCAATCGCTTGGCTACCCTTCCGCAACAGTTCGGGACCCTCGCAGTTTGCGGTGGTTTGTGCTGCGGCCATCGTTTTTGTCTTGCTATGGTATCTCCTCATTCGCTTCCTGCGGCGTTTCACTCTCAACGCTTGGTCGCAATCGAAACTTCCCGTCGTTGAGATCGATGGCGACCGAATAACGGTACGATGGCATGGGGAGACCATCAACTCCACCGTGGACACCTGCAATTTGCGACGCGGTCGGGCATGGCAAATGAAATATGCCAGCAGAAAAGCTGGTGGTTTGCCATTCGGTGATCGCGAACTCATTTTGATCGACCTTCCTCCACTTTGCCACGACATGCTCGGCAACGTGCGGGCGTACACGACGGTTGCTGTGGGCTACACTGATGGCTCGATGCAGGCTTGGACCGAGGCGCTCGGACTGAGCGGCGAACCAAACGATGCAACCGAGCGGCGAAGTCGGGCGTTTTGAAGTGGTTGATCTTCCGTCGCCGCCGGCTGATCGTCAACGTTACCCGACTGAAACATGCACGCTGACCTCGCTGACGCAATTCGACTTTTTCGCCGCGATCAGGAGTTGGCATTGGACTACATTCACAGCAGGCTTGGCATTCCTGCTCCTCGCACGGCGTACTCATGGGCTGCACATGCTCACGAACAAATTGCTGCCGTATCCTCGGTTGCGACAACGGACGGCGTGACTCTCTACGTTCATGGGGTGGGTATCGAAGTCACGCACCCCGAGTTTCACATCGACTACGACTACGGACCTGCTGGACAGTGCGACTGTTTTGACAAATGGCGGCTTTCACTACATCGGCACATTCGACTGGGGCTTCCCAATCCCGTTGATGATCCGCGACCACTTGATGATTGGCTTGTCGATGCAGAGGATGCTGGCGAACTGATTCGTGTTGCTGATTCCTACTCGATGTTTTACGATCCATCACTACCGTCCAAATGGTCGCCGACTGCCGGAAACGTCGGGTAACCATCGCAATCGGGATAGGGGCCGCATTGCTGCGGACCCCTCCCACAACACCTAGCATGCGGGTCCGCACTAGGCGTTTCGTCGCAAGGATGCAAGCGAGTGCCAACGCTCTTCTAGATTAAACATGCCCTCGGCGGCTAGGTACTCGTTGGATAAAGCTCGTTGGACGCCTGACGTCGTGGAAAGACGCGAAGCCCCCTTGCCGCTCATCGCAAAGCCGCGAGCGACACGGTGAGACACGTTCAGTGAAATTAGTTTCTTCAGTCGTGTTTGCGACTTCTTCCACTGCTTCCAATAACAAGCTCGGACGCGTCGCCGTAGCCACTTGTCCAAGTTCGTAAACGTGGTCTTCACTTGATCCAGTGCAAAGTAACCCAACCAACCCAGCGCGTAGCGACGATACTCCGCGTAACGTGATTTCATCGACACGCCTCGGTTCTTGCGAAAGAATTCCGAGACGCGTTTCTTGAAGGCGTCGAGCTTCTTTGCACTCACCCGAATTTGACCGCCAAAGCCACGAAACTCGTAGCCCACGTACTCCAGACCATCCGCCGGGCGGATGCTGCTTTTGTCGTGATTGACAGTCAACTTCAAACGTTCGCTTAAGAAGTGCTCGACGCTCGCGTACACACGTTGTGCGGCAACTTTCGTCTTCGTGAAAATCACAAAGTCGTCAGCGTAACGCACAAACGGCAAGCCTCGCTGTTCCAGTTCCTTGTCCAAGTCATCCAGATAGATGTTGGAAAGAAGCGGTGACAACAGGCCGCCTTGCATCGTTCCTTCGGTGCTGGCTTGGTGTAAACCGTCCGCCATTATCCCAGCTCGCAAGTAACGTCCGATCAACTTGAGTAGTCGCTTGTCGTGAACCTTGCGGGACACGCGTGCCATCAGTACGTCATGTTGGACTCGGTCAAAGAACTTTGAAAGGTCCATATCAACGCACCAGCGACGACCACCGCGGATGATCTTCTGCACTTGTCTGACTGCACCGCCACGGATGTGTTGCTAAAGGCTCCGAGCCGAGCTGTCACGGGGCGCCTCGATGGGGATCTCCCGCACTTTTGGTGAAGTATCCGGTCGAGGACGCTAGCATTTCTTAGCGTCAGCATTCGTCGCTGGACTTTTCGCATTCAACGCATAACATTCAGCAATCGTTTAGTTTATCTCCGTACCAAGAAGGCCATCCTCAGTTTAGGGAAGACACGCACGCGTCCCACGTGATCGGACTCCCGATGCGGTCTCAGGTGTTTCTTCCCGACAGCCGATCACTTTCGGTCGACAGTGTCTCCGTTGACGGCGAATCCGGGAAAGTTGAAGTTGTTGTTCACAGCACAAACGACTGTGCGAAATGTCCGCGGTGTGGAAAGAAGTCGTCTCGAGTTCACAGCCATTACCTACGCCAATTGACGGATCTGCCCTGGCAAGGAGTGTCCGTTCACTTGACGTGGCGTAGCCGCAAATTCTTTTGTCGGGACGAGCAGTGCACCCAGAAGATCTTCACGGAACGATTGCCTGAGGTGGCACGACCGCATGCTCGGCGAAGCGAGCGATTGAGTCTCGCAGTGCGGTGCATCGGGATTGCATGCGGCGGCGAAGGCGGATCGCGGTTGGCAAAAAGACTTGGAATGAAATTCAGTCCTGACACGCTACTTCGAGAAACAAGGTGCACGCTGATTTCCAAGAGACGCACACCCCGCGTACTCGGAGTTGATGATTGGGCATTTCGCAAGGGTCAGCGGTACGGCACTGTGCTTGTCGATCGAGAAAACAATTGCGTGGTCGACCTGCTGCCAGACCGTGATCCCAATTCGCTTGTTGTGTGGCTTCAAAATCATCCTGGTGTTGAAATCATTAGTCGAGATCGGGGAGATTGCTACATCAAGGGAGCGACGGAAGGTGCACCTCAGGCAACCCAAGTGGCTGACCGATTCCACTTGATGCAAAACCTTCGTGAAGCGTTGGCCCGTGTGATCGCACGTCACTCGAAGCAAGTCCGCGAAGCTGCTCAGCAGCAGTCGAAGTGCCCAATCAACCCAGTTGTTCTCAGCGATCCCGGAAATCAGATTCGCAAGATACCACCATCCGAAACACAACTGCCAAGCTTCGCGTCACAACGACGGCAGGATCGGTACCGAGAGGTAATGGCGCTGTATCATCAAGGGATTTCGCAACGTGAAATTGCGATACGTTTCAATCTTTCTCGCTCCACTGTTCGTCGCTTTGTTCAATCAGGCAGCTATCCCGAGCGTGCTCCGCGCCCCTCGCATAGCCATGCCGACGGTTGCGTCGAATATCTGTGGGAACGATGGAAGCAAGGGTGCCAGAACGTAACACAACTTACCAAAGAGATCAGAGAGAGAGGTTTCACAGCGTCTTATTACAGTGTCCGTCGCCGCGTTTCATCATGGCGCAATGGAATTGAAACGACCTCAAAATCTCCCCCAGCCCGAACAAACATTGAGTCGCCAAATCAACTGTCGTGGATGGTTTTCAAAGACGACCTCAACCTCACCAAAGATCAGCGAACTTTCAAAGACAGGGTTTTCGGTCAATGTCCTGAAATTGCAGAAGCATGGAGAATCGCAACCGGCTTTATACATCTATTCAAGAGAAAAGCTGGCCATGACTTACCGGCCTGGATCGATGCAGCGTCCCATGACACTACGCCTCGAGAACTCCGCAGTTTTGCCAAGGGGATCCTACGAGATTCATCGGCGATTGCAGCTGCCATCGCCCTTCCATGGAGCAACGGACAAACCGAAGGCCAGGTCAACCGGCTGAAGACGTTGAAACGACAGATGTACGGACGTGGCGCATTCGACCTGCTCCGAATTCGATACTTGACCTCTACATGAGCGGGTGTTGATCCACATTGTGGCAAGATAAAGACTTGGTCCTCGCCAAGTGCTCGAGCCGCATTTCCGTTTTGGTGGACGAATGATCGGTTCGATTCGCAATTCGGCCTTGAGCGCCATTCCACTAGCCAGTCTGGGCACGAAAACTTGCAAAATCGAAACCTTTAAAGCCAGTAATCGGCACGCTACAAAACCGCTTCACCAAAAGTGCGGGAGATCCTTGAAAAGGGACCACCTGTGGGCACCTCTGGTCCCTTTTGAAATTGGTGGTTCGGAATCGGGCGGTTTCGCCTGATCTACTAGTCCTTTTCGGCTGCCGATCCGGTGGCCGCTGTGGTCCCTTTTGAACATTTCTCGGCATTTTTTAGCCGGTAGCTGCGGCCGGTGATCTTCATGATCTCGGCCGACTGCAAGAACCGATCCAGGATCGCACTGGCGCTGGGAAAATCACCGGTCAACTTGCCCCAGTCCTCCAGCGGTCGGTTCGTCGTCATCATCGTGCTGCGCACCTCGTGGCGGCGCATGATGATCTCGAACAGGTATTCACCACTGTGGTTAGGTAGCTGCTTCATCCTCATGCCGTCGATGATCAACAGGCCTGGCCTGAGATAACGGGCCAGAACTTTCTCCTCGCCACTCAACGCTTCTTCGTGCAAGTAGTCACACACCACGTCAAAGATGCTGCGGTAAGGCGTGCAGCTTGCGCACGAGTTCAGGGCCGTACCAGTCTGCGTTCTTCACGGCAGCGCGAAGGTTATTAGCGACGACGGTTTTGGGTACGCCTCCGCTGTCAACCGTTCTGCCATCCCTTCACAAGCTGCGGCATATCGACCTGGTCTTCGATCGGTATGAGTGCGAAATGTTCGACCACTACATAGACCAAGATTCGTTCGGAATCCAGTTGAACGAACAGAGTCAGTTAGAAGTGCTGTACGTTGTCGTCGGGTTCGGAGAAGAAAGCTATGATCCGATAACAAAGTTTTATACTCATCACGCGTTGTCGCTTCTCGAATACCCGTGGTATTCGGACGGCACGGCGCCGAAGGCGGCCCGGTCAACCGCGGGCTCCACTCGCTTTACAACGGCGTCCCGAGCTGCCACAAGCTCCTTGATCGAAAACGGGTCAACTGGTTGATGGGCCGAGAATGGACCGACGATTCAAGCGTTTCGTCGGCTGATCCCGATCGCCCCACTTTCGTCTTCAACGTAGCCAGCGGAGACTGCGACACGCCACAGATCGAGTGGGATTTGGTTGTCGCAGCACCGATCGACAATTCTTACAACCGAAACGGTTCACGCCCGGACCCAAGCGACGAAGTGCAAGCCAAGTGGGCGTGTTACATGATGAAACTGTTCGACAAAGCCGTCGCAGTTCTCAGCGGTCAGCCCCAGTGAGATGAGCCAATGATCACAGTGTTGAGTTGTTGGTCCGAATCATCGATTGACGTCAGCTGGGCACGCACAAATCTTGGGAGCACTTTGCGTCCAATTTCGGTCATCGATGACATAGACACTTGGTGATAAACTGCAACTTAAGGCGAGTCGTCACAGCCAAGTTGTTTGTTCAATCGGCAGTTGCGTCCCCCGATCGCTCATCGTGAAATCACGTTGGTTCAGCCAAGCTCGGTTAGGACTCCACATTTGTCAGGCAGCGGCTTCTGCTGCGTTGGTCGCAAAGCTCCACTGTTAGCGGTAGTTCGAATGTCACTCGCTGCGGAGCACTATATTTGTTCGGGCGTCTCAAGATCGGATCGCGTGGCAAGGATCTGTCTCTGGTTCAAACCGGTTTCGCCGTCGGTGCTACTCTGCGAGCGATTGCCAATAGATCCGCGCGTCCGCCTTCATCGAGTAACTCCCAAAGCCGCATCAATTCGCGAGTCTGATCGTCCAGGATGGCTGTAGATGGGACCGCCCGTGGGACCGCGGTTTCGTGAGTATGGCTAAAACACCGTTCGCCAGCGTCGTTTGAAAGTCCTAGTGGGGTAGCTTAGAGGCAGGTCACCAAGAGCCAATGCGAGACGAACCCAGTTATTTACGGGTTTTTCAGTATTGGCTTTTTCTGTGTCTCGGGATGTCTGCCATCGTCCTGCGCTGTCGGTGGTCGATTTGGTGTTTTTTTCTAAAACTACTTCTTCGGCGGTTTGGTGATTGTTGGCTACTTCGCGCCCTTTATCCCGCCTTTTGGGTCGGTCATTGGCTAGGGTGTGTGCCGACAACTTCCGTTTCTTCGGTCGCCCGCAGGTCCTGCTTCCGCTTTAGCGACTGCACAAACCCGCAGAGTGAATCGCCGGGCGCAGGGATGCTTTGCACAGAAGTCGGCATTTTGTTTCGGCAGCTAGGAGCGGCAGTTTCGTCGAGGCGGTGTCGTTTTTTCGCTCGATGACAAATTCATGTCGCATGAAAGCCACCAATCAATAGCGTGCTAAAGTCATTCGGAGCCGACTTGCAATTCGCAAAATCCTGCCCGGAGGTGGAGATGACTTTAGGCTCCCTTGCCATAGCAGCCGACGTCAACCGTCGCTGGTTTGGCCTCAAGTGTCGATGGCACTGCGTGTCAGTGAGACGCTGCGAGAAAATATCTGCGATACTGATGCCGACTTGATTTGGAGACGCGAGTTAAAATCGCGGAGCGGCTCGAAGGTTTCTCGGCTCGTAATTAAGTAAAGTGGTTTTGCGACAAACGTTACAAAAACACTGACACGGGCCCGGCACCGGGACAGGCTCTTATCTCAACGCAAAGCCGACACATTCTGAGATGTGGGCTCATCGCTTCTGCACCCGCCTTTGTCGGTGCGGTCGCCCCGCAAAAAGACGTGGCTCCTCTGGGGAAAACCGCTCAGTCTTGGTGGGTTGCTTTCTTAAGTCGAACTTAACGAAAAATATCTGCAACTGGCTTGCAGACACAAGATTTCGAATCGAACAACGAGCGTGTGTCGCTTGAGATTAGTTTTTGTTTAGATTCGATCGCTGCCGGCGACTTGAAATCACAGTCGTATTACACTCGGGTTGCTCTCCGCTGTTCGCTTCGCTTTCCTCATGAGCGTGCCCTTATTGCTTTCCTGAGACTACTGGATGACACGACTGATCATTGTTGAAGACCAAGTATCGCTGCTGAAGAGCCTGAAGAAGGGCTTGGAGGAAGAGGGATTCGAGGTGATGGCGGCGTCCAGCGGCAGCGAAGGTTATAGGCTTATTCAGCAAGAGCCTGCCGATGCGGTGCTGCTTGATTTGATGCTTCCTGATGGCGACGGTATCAGCCTGCTCCAGCGGATTCGCGAGGAGGATTTTCAAAAGCCTGTGCTGGTGATTACGGCCAAAGACTCGATTGATGATCGTGTTCTGGGGCTCAATAGTTGTGCCGACGACTATCTGGTCAAGCCGTTTGCATTCAGCGAGTTGTTGGCACGCTTGAGGGCGGTTCTGAGACGTTCGCCGACTAGTAATTTTGATACTCGATTGGTCTACGACGACTTGGTGATTGATTCGCTGTCCCGAGTTGCCAGTCGCAATGGCAGGGAGTTGAAGCTGACACAGCGACAATTTGAGATGCTGGAATACTTAATGAGAAACAAGAATCGAATTGTTTCGCGTGACGCGTTGGCACGAGACGTTTGGAAAGCAGCGACGGCGACTTGGACCAACGTGATTGAGGTGCAGATCAATCAATTGCGAAAGAAATTGGGGCAAGAAAGCTCGGTTCCAGTCCTGCATACGGTTCGCGGCGAAGGGTATCAATTGGGGGACGAACCATGAAGCGATTGAGTATCCGCGTTCGTTTGACGCTTTGGTACACGCTGTTCTTTCTGTTGTTGCTGGTGGTGATGGGATCTTTGGTCTTGTGGCGAGTGCGCTCGCACTTGGTTGAGAATGCAGATCGGTCTTTGGCGGAAGAAATCAGCGAACTGTTTGACGAAATGCAAATGGTGAGCGATCGCGACGAGATGGTCGCGGAATTAGATCGTCGTTTTTCAAGTCATTCACATTACCATTTTCAAGTACTTGACCAAGACTTAAATCCAGTTTTTACGAGTCGCTTTTTAGCGAATCTCGACTTGCCCGCTGCGACTCCGCCAAGCGATATGCGAGGCGGTGAATACTCTGACATTCAATGGCCTGGACTGGGTAAGTTTCGGCTAGTGAATTTGGCTTTGCGAGACTCCCGATCCAACCCTCAGTTGATCAGAGCAATTTCGCCGCGGCAGATGATTGACCGAGATTTTCAAAGCTATCTTTGGATGTTGGCAACACTGGGCCCGATCGCCTTGATTGCGGCTCTGATCGCGGGCTATATCGTCGCCGGACATGTGCTCTCGCCAATCAAGCAAATCACGGCAAAAGCGAAATTCATTTCGGCGGATCGTTTAGACGAGCGATTACCTGTGGTTCACGAGTTCGACGAGCTCGGAGAACTTTCAACAACGTTGAATGAAACATTTGACCGCTTGGAAAAGTCGGTCAATTCGATGAAACGGTTCACATCGGATGCTGCTCATGAACTGCGTTCGCCGGTGGCAGTGTTGCGGACGGAAGCCGAAATTGCGTTGAGAAAGCCACGGTCACTCGAAGAGTACCGAGCTGTCGTCGAGACCACCTTAGCCGAGACGATTCGATTGGGCGAACTTGTCGATCAGTTGTTGACACTCAGTCGCCACGATGCCGGTGTTGAAGAGATTCTCACTGATGAAGTACCAGCGGCTGCTTTACTCGGCGATGTCGTGTCGCGGTTTGTGGCGACTGCTAACGAGAAAGGTGTCGTGCTGGAAGCTGCTGATTTACCTGAATGTTTCATCAACGGTTATGATGTTTGGATCAGTCAATTGTTCTTCAATCTGATCGACAACGCAATCAAATTCACACCATCGGGAGGAATGGTAAAGGTTTACGCGGCCAACGACGCGAAATACACAACGTTTTTCATTAGCGACACCGGAGTTGGGATTGCACCAGATCAAATCCCGCATGTGTTTGAGCGGTTTTACCGGGCCGATGCTGCTCGCGAACATTATCGAGGCACGGGGCTTGGATTGTCGATCTGTAAGTCGATTGTTGACGCTCATCACGGCACGATTGACGTCTCGGGCAACGGGGAAGTTGGCACAATCGTTTCTGTTCGATTGCCTAGGATTCCCGCCTTCGAATTTGATACAGATCACGGAGTCCCCGAGTCCCAAATTGATCCAGCGAGCATTGCTCGGGGCGAAGTGAGAACGCTGTGATTGCACAACGTGGGCGTTCGCGGCATGACGTTCGAGGCATGACTCTGATTGAATTACTGGTCGTAGTTGCGATCATCGGTATCATAGTTGCGCTCGTCTTACCGGCCGTTCAGGCTGCACGCGAGGCGGCACGGCGTTTAACGTGCCAGAACAATTTAAAGCAGATCGGATTGGCTGTCCAGAATTACCAATCGGCGCATCGTGTTTTCCCGCCCGGGGGTATCTTCACAGGTACCACATCATGGTCTGCGCATGGCCGAATCATGCCGTACTTGGAACAGTCGGCTGCCTTTGAGCGTGTGCGTTTGGACCTCGATTGGCACGATCCACTGAACTTGTCGACAGGAATTCAGCATTTGCAAATTCCTGTTTATACCTGCCCAAGCGATCCGCTTTGCGACGATCTTTACTATGACGATGAAGGTTCGGTTAGGCCGGTTAACTATGGATTTAACTTTGGAACTTGGTTTGTCTTTGATCCTCGTGACAACACGTTCGGAGATGGTTGTTTCCATGTGAACGCGCGCATTGGTCCGGAAGCAGGGCAATCGCACGTTGATTTCGTTTCGGTCCAAGGATTGCGTTGTCATCGCTGAAGTCAAGCCGCTCGTTGTTGAGTGGCGTGTTTCCCGCACGGAGGTGCCAAGCGATGAACGGACCAGCAGCC
>NZ_SJPX01000004.1:600000-843680 GCF_007860175.1 Rubripirellula reticaptiva
CGTTGAATAACCGTAACCATAGCCGAACCCATAGCCGTAACCGTAGTAATTTTCTGAAAGGTGTTGGCTATAAGGGATCGAAATTGTTTCTCCTGATGCTTGGATGCTGCCAGTTGTCGCAGAACCTTGCCCTGGGTTTGTCACAACGGCTCTTGCCTTATCAAACCTCCCCCACGGCGATTCTACATTGAAGAAGAAATCACCCGCGCCAGGCCCTCCGCTTCCTCCTCCATATCCGCCGCCGTAACCTCCTCCGTAGCCTCCAGAACTCTGGGTTTGGACCTGTACCGACTTAGTCGTTTCCCCGGCGTTAAATGTCAGCGTGCCGCTTGCTCCCGTAAACGAATAACTGCTCCCAAGTTCCGTTTGGTAGAAGACAGATGCTTCACGGTCGAGCGGGAATGAAAGCGAAACATTGAAAGTAGCAGTTGACCCACCGGAGACCAGCACGTCGTCGACGGTTACAAGCGGGTACACATCGTCCAGAATCGTGACCGTAGCCTCGTCGTGGTCCCCCCATGGTGTTTCCAAATGCACAAAGAAGATCTCGCTATCTTCCCAAAGTAGATCCGTATTTGCAGTAACGTCAATCGTTTTTCGAACCTCACCTGGACTGAAGGTGACTGATCCTCCTAGCGGCACAAAGTCACTTGGCGTTGTTCCGCCATAGAGAGCCGAATAGGTAAATGTGACCGGCAAGGACTCAGGCCGCTCCAACTCAACTGCAAGCGTAGCTGAAGCACCTTCCACGACTCTCAACTGGGCCTGACCTGCCCCTCGCGCGCCCGCGAAGGAGACCTTTGGTATCGATTCGCGGTTGTCTTGTATCTCACCACGTCCGACGTAACGGTATCCATGTTGGGTTACCGCTTGCAAAAAGAAGTCTTCAGTGGGTTCGTACGTCCAGTCAGTAAAGGTGGCAACAGAAACCGCAATCGTGACGTCTTCCGGCTTGAATGTCACAGACCCAACAACTTGCTCGAAATCATTGCTACTTGCAGACCAGCCGTAAGCTGAATAAGAGACGACTAAATCGTCTTGCCGAACGCCAGAAGGTGAGACGATCGATATCTGAAACTCTGCAGCCTCACCCTCAAGCACTGTGGCATCAGTGATTGCAATCGTTGGAATGTTGCTTGGGTCGTCCAAAACTGAGCCAACGCCAATGGCGTCCTCGCCCCAGGGAGCAGAGACATCAAGCAAGAACTGTTCGTCACCCTCGTTGCCGGATACCCAGTCCTTGTTTGTGTCAACATAAACTGATGCGGTCGTACTGCCTGGTGGGAACACGAGTGAGCCGGACACTGCGTCATAATCGCCTGATGTCGCGGTCCAATCACGCGTGGCATATGTTAAAACATATGCCTCATCGCGAGTTTGCGATGACAAGTAAGACTCGTTGATGTCGACAGTAAATTCAACCTGGCTACCCTCGGTTGTGGCACCACCAGTCACCCGAAGGCCTTTTTCTTCAGCGAACATTCCGTTCTGAGGATGTCCTGTGAACGAGGCGGATTGCGATGTCAAATGACTTGATACAAACTCGATTGAGTATTGAAACGCGTCGTAGGTTGCTGGTGTTGTGAACGTTTGTGGGTTGGATTCACTCCAGATTGGCGGAAGTGAACCGACCAGCCCAAGATCCATGGAGGTCACTGCAACGTAGTATGTCCCTGCTGCTGGTGGAGTGAATTCAATGTACGGGTCGTTTCCGTCGATGGGATAGTCATTTGCACTGCGAGCGTGATCGTTGAACACCAACAGATCCCCGGAGGAGTCAAACACGGCTAGCAGCGCGTCGCCCTGATTGGGGCCGTATCCCTGTCTGCCAAAATTGTCACGAAACTGCGAATCGACATCGATCTGAATGGACTGACCGAAATCGAGTTGAATTGAAAATATGTCGCGGTCTAACAATTGCGTAGATAGGACATCTACCGTTCCCAGTATTTCCCTGGTGACCGTCTTTTCCCTCGATATCGATCCTCCAAGGGAAACTCGTTCGCCAGGCGCAAGTGCAATTGGGTGCGAAGCCACTCCTATGGTGTCTCCATAAGCGTCTTCCGGGAACGACACGAATGAATTGGGGGCGATTGGCCCCAGCGTAGATGCCAGAACGCGCCGTGATTCGAGTGTTTCAATCAAAGCGATTCGCTGTTTCCGGCGAAGCACCTTTCGCTTTCGATCGGCTGTGCGCGCAGAAACCCTGTCAAGATGTTGAAAGAAACGCATTGTGCCCGCTCAGGTTGAATTAAAAAGAGTTGCCCGTCTCGCTGAAACCGTTTCCTCGCCCAGGGGGAGGTCGGCTAGTTATTGTGCTCCCAATAGCCTGTGTCAAGGAAATTCCGGGGTTCATTTCACTAGAAGGTAGGAACGCTTTGCTCGACTCATCTAATTTGCGATTGAGAGCCGGGATCAGTCGCGATGTAGATGGCGTGAAGCGTGCGAGCTTGGAGACCATCGCGAAGGCTGACGTTGGCTAGAAACGTCTTGGGGAAGCGAATTTGCAGGACGCCACAAATCCTCTTGGGGCACCATTCGAGGACTCGTCCGTGAGATGACTAAAGCTCTCGCAGTCGCTTTTCTGAGATCCTGAAGCGACCAAAATTCTCGCGAGTAATCAAGAAGTCCGAGGCCAATCCGGTCGATGAATCAACGAAGCTTTACTCATCGGAATGCCCTGCCTTTTAAGAGAACATTGCAGATGTCATACAGTATGTTGCATGTGCGATCGCGCGTCCAACAGCGAATATTGGCGAGGCCACTACGACTCGAAAATACCGAATTTCTCTGCCCCTGCGTTCTGCCAGAATGGGAAGTAAAAGTGGCAAAGCCACGCAATGGCTGTGGACAGTTTCGCAGTGAACCGTTGCGATTTCGGACCATGCGTGGAAGTCTTGGTTTGTCCAAAGCTCTGCTTAGGGGACAAGCCTATCTAATTTTTACTTCTTCATTTGCCCCTGAGTCAGGTGGTTCATATGGTTCAACATGCTCATCGCAACTCAAGGAAAAAACGTCGCTGCGACCTGTCAATACTTTGACCAAGTTCTGACGCAGGGTGACTACTATCTCGGCCAAGAAGTGAACGGCCAGTGGCATGGTCGCGGTGCCAAACTGCTGGGTCTTGGACTCGGCAGTGACGTCACCAAACAACAGTTCAGCGAAGTGCTTCTCGGCAAACATCCTGTCAACGGAACAGACCTAACGCAGCGATCACGGAAAGACCGTCGTCCCGGAATGGACCTGACGTTCTCGGTTCCTAAAAGCGTTTCACTCGCGTGGGCGATCAACGAAGACGAACGCTTGATCGAAGCCCTCCGCGAAGCGGTGCGTGAAACGATGGAGCGAGATGTTGAACCGCTGATGCAGCGGCGCGTGCGAACAGGCAAGCACGCTAACTCGGAACAAAAAGCGACGACCGGCAAACTGGTCTACGCCGATTTCCTTCACAAGACTTCTCGCCCGGTTGATGGCACCGCCGATCCGCATTTACATGTCCATGCCTTCGTTATTAACTGGACCGAAGAAAATGGCGTTCACTACGCCGGCCAAATGGGCGAGATCGTTCGGCAACGTCCGAGCCTCCAAGCAAAGTTCGAATCACGCCTGGCAAGCAAGCTTCAAAAAGAGCTTGGCTATGCGGTCACTCAAACGCGGTTCACACAATCGGGAAAGATCAAAGCGGGCTGGGAGATCGATGGCATCGACCGCAAGACGATTGAAAAGTACAGCCGACGCACCGCACAGGTCGAACAACATGCCAAAGAAAATGGGATTCACGGTGCCGCAGAGAAAGGTTCGCTCGGGAAAAAGACTCGCGAAAAAAAGGACAACGGTGCATCCGTCGAGAAATTGCGAGACGAATGGCAATCCCGACTGACGAACCAAGAGAGATTGGCCTTTTCCCGTCTGTTGGACGGCAAACGAATTGACCAGGGGGAAGACGAGCAAAGCCAAGCGATCGCATCGGTGAAATACGCTCTCGATCATCATCTGTTCCGTCAATCGACCGTCGAGCGACATCAGATCGTCGGGACGGCTCTCGAGCATGCCCTAACAATCAAGCCTGAACAGATCGAAGATGCCCTGAATCGAGTCGACAAGATCGAGCGGTCGATGCCGGACCATGGCTGCGTGCGAGAACTGATTACCACTCGCGAAGTGCTGAATGCAGAAAAACGCTTGATCGACTACGCCCGTGACGGACGTGGGACGCGAAAGGCGATCGGTGATTCAGAACATGAGTTCTCGCGAACGTGGCTGAATGATCAACAGAAGGACGCCGTTCGTCATGTCGTCCGGTCACGCGACGCCGTCATGGCGGTCACAGGTGGCGCGGGAACGGGAAAATCCTCCCTGATGCAGGAAGCTGCCGAAGCGATCGCGAAATTCGGGAAGACGGTTTACACGTTCGCTCCAAGTACTGGCGCGAAGGAGGTATTGCAGCAAAAGGGTTTTGGAAATGCTCAGACGGTCGAGCATTTGATTTGCAACACAAAGCTTCACGCTGACGTGCGTGATCAAGTGTTGTGGATCGATGAAGCCGGGTTGATGGATGTGCGTTCGATGAATGCCGTATTCAACATCGCCAAAGAACAAAACGCTCGTGTCATCCTATCGGGCGATACGCGGCAGCACTCATCACCGAGTCGTGGCGAGGCGATGCGATTGCTCGAGCGCGAAGCCGGATTGAACATCGCCCGCGTTGAAGCGATCCAGAGACAAAAAGGCCGCTACAAAGCAGCCGTCGAACTCATCAGCCGTGGCAACGAAGTCGTGAATGCCGAGACCGGGCAAACGGGATTGCTCGCGGGCTTTGACGCACTCGACGCGTTGGGCAAGATCCATGAAATCGACTTGGACGATAGGCATGAGAAGCTCGCCGATAACTATCTCGCTGCCGAAAAGTCTGGCAAGTCCACGCTTGTCGTCGCACCAACGCATGCGGAAGCGGCGGCGGTGACCGAAAATATTCGGACGTCGCTTCGCGACGAAGGGGCTTTGTCGAACGACGAACGTGAGTTCATTCGATTGAAATCGCTGAACCTGACGAATGCGGAGAAGAGTGAAGCGATCACCTACGCATCCCAGTCCGGTGGGATCGTGCAGTTTCATCAGAACGCAAAAGGTGGTTTCAAGCGGGGATCTCGCTACCGCATCGCGGGGGCAATCGGAAAAGAGGTGTTTATCGCGCCCGTCGGTGGTGGTGAAAAGCAAAAGCTTCCCTTGGCAGCGGCGGATCGGTTCGAGGTCTACGCCGAACATAAGATCGCTATCGCGGCCGGCGACAAAATCCGCTTCAGCTTGGGCGGAACTGCCCGAGGTGGAAAGCAACGGATTAGCAACGGGCGGCTAGACGAAGTGAAAGGCTTCGACAAAAGCGGCAATCTAATTTTGAAGAACGGTTGGATCGTCGAGCGTGACTACGGGCACATGGATTTGGGGTACGTCATCACCAGTCACGCAAGCCAAGGTAAAGACCGCCACATCGCGATGGCGGCAATGGGTGAGTCATCCCTCCCCGCAATCAACGCGAAACAGTTTTACGTGACGGTCTCGCGTGGTAGCGAAGATGTGATGATCTTCGTTGATGACAAGGCAAAGATACGGCAAGCGATCATGCGAAGCGGTGAGCAATTGTCGGCAACCGAAATGATGAAGCAGCCAGCCAATTCACGAGAACAGAAGTCTCCGTCGCCTGAACCAACTCGCCATCAACAAGATTCAAGGCAAAGCCGGCATGCTTGGCGTTCCTTCCGCGACCGCGTCGTTGGGTGGTGGCGAGGCGATACACGCGAGCAACCGCTATCACCCGACACCCGCCATCGCTCTTTGAATGACCGAGGTCGCACTGTTGCGACTGGAGTGATGTTCCCCGAATTCGGAAGGAGTATTTGATCGTGACACGTCCCGCCCAGGCCTTTGCCGACCATCGCGGCGCCAATGTGCATAACATTGGACAAACGCCCGCCTCCAAATCTGACGAACTGCCCTATGGAAAAATTCGCAACGGCGAGCTGCCGCCAATGATGTTTCAGATTCGGATGAACAACGGGCAAACGGTCAGTTTCGCCTACAGCGATGTTCGCGAAATTCGTAGCCGCGATGCGGGTTTCGTACAGATCGGTGTGTTCGCAATGAGCCGAGTCATGATCACCATCGAAGGCCGCAATCTCATAGAACTAACGAACTTGCTTGGCATGGCTATGATTCGATGGATCTCGGAAGCCGATCCACGCGGTGAGGAACGCCCTGAAACGTCACCAGAGATCGACAGCATCAGCATCGAACCAATCGATGCGGGATGAGTCAGCCCAAAATCCCAAATTTGGGATTTCTTCCAATCGGTAGAAAAGAAGCGTCTTCGGCGGGGCAATGGGAAACGAAGATTCGGGCCGGGTGCTTTGATGACGAGCCCAACTCTGAGCAAGAGCGTGAGTTCGCCGCGATGTGACAGCTTCAAGGCATGCCACGCCAGCCCTCAGGCGGACTGGTGGCAACTTCAAAAAAGGTCAAGCTGTGAGGCCGTATCATCGTGGTCACGACTCGTCGTGTCTCTGATAGTGAGCTCGCTCGCTGACGTTTGACGGATTGGGGCGTTGGCATTGGTCACCGCCGTCACATTAAACGGTGATCGCTCGACGGGCACGTCCGCAATGACGCCACCGGCCGGATTGAAGCCGATCTTGTAAACGCGGTGCACTTCAAGGGTGAGCGTGTTCTGATGCACGGCCCAGCCGTGTAGTCCGTTCAAGCCGAGGTTGATCGCCGTCATCATCACGGCACGGTGGTCGATATCTTGTCCGATCAATTCCCAGTGTGGTTGATGCTTGGCGACGGCCAATAGTTGCCGACCCGATCCGCAGGCAGGGTCGCAAACGGACTTGGGTTCATCGGTCCGCTCGGCCGGCACCGTCATCGACGCCATCAAATCACAAACACTGTCGGGTGTGAAAAACTGGCCGTTCTCGCCGTAGGTGATGGCACCTTGAAAGATATCGCCCAGCACATCGGCTTGGGTTTCTTCCATGGCGTTCACGAGCATCGCAAAGCCTTGGGCAAGCGTGTCGATGCCGCGTTTGCCTTTCGGGCCGTCGGTGTAACCCTGCTCGATGGTCGCATGATACTCGGCTTCCATCGTCTGGCCTGCCAAAGCACATTTGCTGACGGTTAAGAAGTCGGTAAAGACTCGACCTCTCGCGTGCCCGGTTTGCCGAGCGGTTTGAGCGAAGAGTTCGACGAGTGTTTTGCTCGCCGGTAACGTGAAGAATTCTTTTGCCATGCCGCCCTATGCTTTCGGGCGGGCGGTTCCTGTTGTTGGAGTCATCGGACTGCCCTTTCTCTAACTGGTTTCGGTTTGGTGGAGGATGCCGGCCACATGTCGGCACCCTCGATCGTCTTATTCGTTCTCGGACGTTGTCGTTTGACCTGATGCGTCAATCGCCTTCAACTCGGCGATGCGGTCGGTGACTTTGCCGACCAAGTGCCCAAGTTTCAGATTGTCGATCGCACTGAAGGATGTCGTTTCCTTCCACTGCCCGTCGGCGGTCTTGTAACTGCGGCTGTAGCTGACGGTGTATCGATCGGGTTTTCCATCCGTCCCCGGATTTCTCCAGATCGTTCCCTTCAGTCCTCCGAAGCGTTCGGTGAAAGCTGGTTTGTTGGTTTCTTGTGTCATGGCGTTTTTTCCTTTCGTTTTGGTTGACCATGGTCCGCGTGCAAGCCGCGGTCGGGGTTCTGTCTGCAAGGGGTGTTGGTGCGGCACGCAGCGAAGCGAGTACACGGCCCCTTGCTGAGAGAATATCGATCGTGGCAGCGTGTCCTGGTTTGTCATCCGAAGCCGAAAGGCCAAACGTGATGTCAGGTTCGTCCCACATACCTAGAACAGATCCAATTGGATTGAAGCAGGATCGGCTGGTTTGTTGACGAACTGTTCCAGGTCGTCGATACGCTGTTGCGACGATGCGATTTTCTGTGTCGGCGTGGCTACGGTTTCAAACGTGGTTCCCAGAACCAGATCGGCGGCTTTTTGCGCGGATGCGGCTGCACTGACCACCAATCGTTTATCGCCGCGAAGGACATTGATCCAGCTTTGCAGATAGGACGCAGACTGCTCGATCGTCGGCGGACTGATCCCGGCCGATGCACTCAAGAATGCGGCCCCCATCTCGGCCACAAGTTCTTCTTTCGAATAGTCGTTACTGCCGAAAGGTGCCAGCTTCGTATCAAGCCCTCGATCCAGCCGCTTCGAATGTCCAGTGGAGTGTGTGATCTCGTGGAACAAAGTCGAATAGTAACTCTCAGGATTTTCAAAACGCCCCTGCTCAGGCATGTGAATGGTGTCCGTCGAGGGTCGATAGAACGCCCGCCCTCCTCCGTCATGTTCAATCGTCGGTTTGCTGGCGTATCCGTCGACGATCCGCTCCGCAGCTGTGATCCGCTCAAAGGGGCTGGCATCAGAGGGCAGTTTCGGAACATCCGGTGACGCGATGCCTTCGATCTGATCGAGGTTGAATGCGGTGTAGTGCTTCAGCATCGGGATTTCGACATCCAGTCCGATTTCGCGGTCTTTGGTTACATACATCTTCCAGAACGTCACCAGTGATCCCTTCTCGCCTTTGCGAACTTGACCGCCGGCAGCGGCTGCCTGCTTGAAGGTCAGCCAGAAGTCGGATGAATAGCCGCGTTCCCAGCTGGTCAGGCCGAGCAGAAAGACGTTGATGCCGCGATAGCGTCTACCGCTGTCGAGATTCTTCGGCCATCCGTCGCCGGTTCCGCGCTGGATTGGATTTCGCCATGGTGCGGTGCCTTGTTCGAGATGTCCGATGATCTTGTCGGTTACCTCTTGATAGATGTCGCGTTTTGCTTTGCGTTTGGTTTGTTGTGTCATGCCGCCCTACGCTTTCGGGCGGGCGGTTCCTGTGGTTGGAGTCATTGGACTGCCCTTTCTCTTCTTTGGTTTTCGGAACAATGCGTATGTGGCACGCATTGGCTGGTCACGTCAATCATTTCTTTATCCATCCGACTCGTCGGCCAGATGATGAATGAGTTGATAGTCGGTTTCTCGCTCAAACGCACTGACGAAGTCGAAGCCGTTCTCTTTGGCGATGGCTTCCAGTGCCCATTGCATTGTCGGATGTTCGTAGAGACGGTTTGTCATTACAGCGACACCTTCGGCGTACCAGTTGTTGTTTTCAAATTGAATGACGATTGTCATGTTTTCATTTCCTATTTGTTAAGTTTGATCGGGGCGTGATTGCCCCGATCGTGTGTCGGTTTAGTGTTCGCTCGGCAGATACAACGTCCAATGCTCGCCGTCGAAAGCGGCCCAGATATCAATCTGTTGGAGCGGGAAGTCGGTGTATTCGATCTCTTGGACGATGAATGGTTCATCGGGACTGTCTGCCTTGGCAAAAAGCTGAGCGGTGGTCCCTTCCCCGAGTTTGAGCGTCCAGAAGTGCATTTGACTGATGCGTGGATCATCGGCCGCAGCTTTGTTGAATGGTTCGCTACCGATCCAGGATGCGATCGCATCGATGAGCCAGTACGCCTGCCCTCGTTCGGCAACATGCTCGACTCCAGGTGTGTAGATGACTTGTCGATTCAGCCCGTGTCGTGTGCGTTCTAGATCGCCGGTGAAGTGTCGGAGTTCTTGCTCCGTGAGCGGTCCCTCCTCTTTTGGCTTTCCTGTCACATGGATGATTTCAATGTCTGGCATGGTTTGTTTCTCCTTTTGTTGATTGACCATGCTGCGATTACCCCGCCTGGTTCGCCGGCATCGTGACAAGGGTTTTCGCGTAGCGATTTTCCGAAGCGGCCGAAGGTGTAGCTGGCAGGAAAACCCTTGCCGCGAGGTTGGCAAGGCGGGACGCTGCATGAAAAAGTCAGTCAACCGAAAGGAGAGGCGGTCACGCGAGATTCAAAAACCTGTTGACCGGCAACGCCAAGGGTGGCACTGTCCGCGCCATGGACCCAGAAGAAACCCTTTCAGCGATGTTTGACGCTTTGGCAAGCGGCGATCGGGATCAAGCCCTCGAGCACGCCCAGGATCTGAAGGATTGGCTGCGTCGGGGAGGCTTTGTGCCTTCGATTGAACTGAAGATTGGAACGCGGCGCCCCCAGATCTTGCCAGCTGCCTTGAGCCGCGCCTTCGTTGAAACAGCACTACGCTTGCCCGAACAAAGACCAGTCCATCAGCCCAATCCAGGACGAGATCCGCAACATGGATGAGGCGATCGAACGACTGACCAATGAAGTTCAAGTCCTTCGGGAAAGCGTTGACCAACTAAAGACCGCACTGGAGCACGCCATTCGAAACGGGCGGATCGTGGTTGAGTTCGCGGAAGCATCAGCGAATGATCGACAACGACCATCAACGCTGCTCGATGCCAAGGATATTGATGACGATTGCCCAATCGCGTTGAATGCTGAAGAGTTAGACGATGATGTAAGTCCCAGACCCCCTCCTCCGCTTCCAGGCGATTTGTTTTAGGCGATGCCAATGTCAGAGGACGAAAACCAATCACTTGCCAAAGACATTCGCGAACTCCGTCAAAGCATCGACGAGCTGAACGGACTGCTGCGTTGCATTTTTCAGGCTCAGGCCGGCAAGTTACCAGCAGCCCCGAAAGCGAAATCAAGAACGAAGCGAGGTTCTGGGAAACCCCAGCAAGATTCGGGTCAAGAACGCCCACCTCCAGCCGGCAATCATTTCTGATTTGCAGAAAGCCGCATTTACGATTTGCAAGAAGCACAACAAGACGCTTCGTCGTGAAAACGTTGCGCCGTATTACTGCAAAAGCGTGCTTTAGACCAAGCGTGGAAACGACAAACCGCAATTACGATTGAACGTTGTTCAGTAAACACGTATCAACGCATTATCGTGACTACGAAACACAAGCATTCTGTGTCGCCGTGAATACGTTCATCAGCCCAATCGCATTTCTGGCTTTGCGGCATTGCGACGATCCTGCAATACGTCGTTCCAGTCTTGTCCGGGTACTGGCGGATAGTGCTCCACAATAGGGACACCTGAATGTGCGAGTTCTTCTTTGATCCGTGCCGCGATTTTTCTGCCGCCATCGTCGTTGTCCAAGGCGAGTACGACCCGTGATCCTTCGGGCATTCGAGAGATTGCGGATCGAAGGCACTCGGCCTGCATGGGACTGATTTGACCGGCCGTGCTGAAGAACCGCCGATGATCAGTACCTTCACGATCCGCGATGCTGAGCATGTCGATGGATGTCTCGCAGATTACGGCTTCGCGGTCGGTGTCACGGGGGCGAGAGCAGGCGAGGGCTTTCACGCCGCCGGGCGCAAACCCTGTGAAGGTGGTTCCATTATGATTCCCGTTCTTGAGTTCGTATCCGCACAGACCAGAACGATTGAAGTGAGGGAAGACCGCATTGCCCTTCGCGTCGATCCGGATACGGTCCCGAAAAATTGGGTCAGTTTGAACTTCGGCGGAAATGCTGCGGATGTTGGTCAGGTAGGCGTGGCCTGAATTGATCGGCCGCATTGACATCCAGGCGGCCAAGACGCGAGCGGCATCATGTTCAGACGGCTGCAGAACGAACGGCAATGGTGAGGAGGGGACATGATGATCGATCGAACCATCGAATGCGCGAAGCGTTTTACGTACGTCGCCAAGGTTGCCACCATCGAGCATTTGGCACAGGTCGATGATCGTTCCCGAATCACCACCTTTGGCATTGAAGTAGTAATACTTGCCCGACGGATCGCGACCAATGATCAGCTTGTCGCCGCGAGGATGTCGCAGCACCATGCTGTGCTTGGAGCTCGCACGGCGATCAGCGACGAATCCACGTGACGCCGCGTAGTCGCAGAGATTCAACTTTTTGAAGTTCTCCAATTCGTCATTTCGATCAAGCATGATTCCACAGTAGCGCGGACAGCAAACAACGTTCAAGTTTGTTTTCATGTTTGTCCACCGAGCCGATTTTTCTGTCTGAGCGCGAACACGACGGCACGATGAAACGACGACAAGATTGCTGGTTGTGGAGTGGCCGGAGCGGGGTTTGCTCCGACCACTGCTGGTTACCACCACGAGTCATGGAACACCGTGTAGCCATTGGCGATTGCTTTGCGGGCTTTCTCGATGAATTGGAGGTCTTCCTCGTATTCATCACCCTGCGTTTGACCGAAGAAGAAACCGGCGGTCTCCGGAAGTTCATGATGAATGATCGCTGCTTCCAACTGTTGAAGATCATCGAGCGTCAAGACAACCGGCACGCAGCTAAATTCTTGAGTACCGCCTTTGTCGTAGTAGAGTTGCTCCATCCAGCCGTGGAGATTGGGATGTTTCCTCCAGAAAAACAGTTCTCCGGCGTCATTGACTTTGAAATCGACTTCACGATCGAGTTCTTGTGTCGTGGTCTTTACGTACATATCGAGTCCCATGATGTGCTCCTTTCGTTGGTTGCGTTTGAGGACGCACGAAAGAAGCCAACGGGCTTGACTGAGTCAGTCAAGAACAACCCGGTTGAGCAAAGCGAAAGTGGTGCGGGCAGTTCATTGACGGAGGAGGGGACCGGTGGCAACGTGCTGGCCAGACTTCAGACGCCAACTGCTAATGAAAGTTCATGGGACGATCAGGTGACGAAGCAACCGATTCGGTTCATCGAACCAGTCATCAATTTCTTTTCCAATCGCCCAAGTGACATCACGCCAGTTGGGTTCATCGAAATCACGCCTTGAGCGATGCGAACTATCGACTGGGTGTGTTAAACGGAGTTTAGTTTGTGTTAGACCATCGAAAACCGTCTGCAACTCATTGTTCGAATTGAGAGTTTTCCGGCGACGGGTGGGTAAAAGCACGAAAGAAAGTGTGCAACTACACGCTCTTGGGTGTGCAAAAGCACGAACTGAACCACTCGGTGTTTGATAGCACAATCATTGCGTTTCGGTGTGCGGTAACACAAAGTGCTTGACTCTGGCGTGTAAAAGCACGAATGTCGAAAGATGAAGGACGAATCATCGATCACGCGAAACCCATTGCTGCCGGAACGCTATTCCGACGATCTATTTATATGCGACATCACAGATGCGATTCCCAAAGATGACATGGGAAGCATGGAACATCCAATCTTTTCTCTGTCGACGAAACCAGACACGCGAATTCGTGAGTACAACCACAACGACATCAACATCACGGTCACACCGAGCAGCAGTGGTTTAGCGACCATCCACGACAAAGACATACTGATTTACTGCATCAGCCAACTGATTGCCAAACTGAATGACGGTCAAGAAGCCAAGCGGGCACTTCACCTGACTGCCCATGACCTATTGGTGACAACCAACCGCACGACCGACGGGCGCGGATACGAACAACTTATCGCAGCGTTCGACCGACTGAGCGGAACGCGGATCAAAACGAACTTAAAAGCGGGTGGCGAAGAGATCACCGAAGGATTCGGGCTGATCGACAGTTGGCGAGTCGTTCGTCAAACCAAATCCGGGCGGATGTCTGAGATCCGCGTGAACCTATCCGATTGGATTTTCAATGCGGTTCATGCTCGTGAAGTGCTCACCCTTTCGAGAGAGTACTTCAGGCTCCGCCGTCCGTTGGATCGCCGGATGTATGAATTGGCAAGGAAACATTGCGGCCGAAAGACGGAGTGGAAGATTTCCCTCGATCTACTGCGCAAGAAATGCGGCTCAGGAAGCACAAGCAAAGAGTTCAAGCGTCTGGTCAAGAAGGTGGTTCAGGACGATGCGGCGAACAGTCACTTCCCGGACTACCGCGTTCGGTTGCTGGAGCGGGGCAATGGGGAAGAAGATCAGGTTGTTTTTCAGAGCAGGGGGAGCATTCCTGCGATTGCTGGGAAGGAAGCAGCGGCATTCATCCCCGAACTTGACCCTGACACCTACCACGACGCCCGGCTTGAATGCCCAGGCTGGGATGTTCGAGAACTGGAAAAACAGTGGCGGGATTGGCTAGCCATGTCAGACGCCCAGCCACCAAGAAACGTCAACGCTGCCTTCATCGGCTTCTGTCGGAAGTGGAACGCTCGTAGGGGTTTGTCGTAGAAAGCTATGGACCACGCCCGCCGAAGCCTATCACTGATCGGTCCTCCCGCAGTTTTCTTTCTTCATTGAGTTGTGCCTTCGGCGAAGGTTGCGATGGGCCAATCACACCGTTGCTTCCGCCATCAGCTGAAGAAACACTGCGCGGAACCGGACGCGAATCGTTGCCGCTTTCGCCGTGACTACCATCTGCATACAGTGGGATGCGCAGCGAAGCAGACCGGTCGACAAAGGACGCTCGAACATAAAGCACGGAAGCATGACGAAATTTTTCACCGCGAGCTCTTAGATTCCGATTCAATTGCTCAGGTGTCCCGACGAAAGGAGGGGTTTTGGCAAAACCACCACTGGCTCCAAATGGGGTTTTGGCGTTCCAAGCGATTGGAATACTCGTTTCCGGAGCATGGTAGATTCCACGTGAAGGCGGAGCAGATAGCTTCAATGACTCCAAATGCCTCTCCCATTTCGTGTAGAAATCTTCAGTGAAATGCCAGCCCTCTTTGGCCGAATAGGCAAAGAGGCGTTTGGGGAATGTTTCCTTCTCTTCAGCCGTGAGCGTTTCGAGGCGAAACGCTGCGCGACGATCAAAAACTCGTTTCGATGACTCCTTGTTGCCGGGAAGTTTCAGCTGAACATACAGGCGGTCGAGGCGATCATATTGGTGAGGGAGAGCGAGCGCCGCGTCCTGAAGCTGCTCAGATGGCAAATGGTACTCCCCGAAATGGCCGCCTTCGTCGGCATAAATGGTCATACCTTTGATGTCTTGAAGGTAGGGCTGGATCTCGGGAGTAAATCTCCAGTGTCCATCAAAGGTGATCCAGGCGAAGTTATCAAGGTCGACCATGTTCAGCCGATCAAGTTGAGCCTGCTCGCTGTCCAAGTACGTCGCATGGATGGCCTTGAGGCTGTGTCCCAATGAGAACGGTCCAATTGAAGTCCTCCCAACTACTGGGCCAGGCTCATCGTCAATTTGAATATTAATCGATCCTTCTCGAAGCAGATCCTCTTCGGTAAACGATATCGCAACGGAGTTGTCACTCAACTTCACACACGACCGCCAAGGCGAATCACCGAGCCGTAGCTCAACCCCGCTTGCAAAATCATCCACTCGATCACTGAGTACGATGTCCAGACTGCCGAGCTTGTAGAGATTGCGAGTCGAGTCAGAAAAATCGTACGTGAACGCGAAGTCATCCAGGCTGATTTCACCCGGTGAGATCGCTTTGTCTTGTAGGATCCGCTCGACCCATGTTGGTTCCGGTTGAGGATTCATTGAAGCGACCGAACGTTTTATCTGCTCGTCGATTGATTCTATTGCGGATTCAAACTTCGAATTGATCGCTTCGTCTGTCGAAGGTTGTCGCTTTAGAAGTACAAACGCAACCAAAGCCAACACGAGCGAAGAAACGGCCGCGACCATTGCGATTGACTTGCCCGAGCGGGAGCGAGATGCTTCTTCAGGAAAGATGGATCTTAGCGTGTCACGGAACTCAGAAGCCGACTCAAAGCGTTTGCTCGGGAACGATTCGGTGGCCTTGATGATCGCGTCAACAAAGAGTGTTGGAACCGAATCAAGTTGTCTGAGTCGGGTGATGAACTCTGCCCGATCCAAGACAGCCTCTCGGAGCAGAGCGTAGGCGAGCGTCTTTCCCAACCCGTAAATGTCAGATCGCTCGTCAACGTAGATCGCACCTTTGTCGTCGACCAGATAACCACGCTCGTTGGACTCGTCATCAATTTTCGTGAGCGAATGTTCTGGACTTGCAAAGAAAGGAGTGTCGTTATCAGCTTTAACCAGTGCAAGCGAACCGTTTCCCGCATCGCGATTCTTTGCCAAGCCAAAGTCGATCAACGTGGCAATTGGAGGTTCGTCTTCCCAACGCTGCGTCAAGCGGATATTCCCTGGGTGGATGTCGAGATGCAGGCAGTTCGCTCGATGCACGTGCGTGATTGCGTCTGCGATTTGCATTCCGACACTGCCCAAGTGCGCGACCGGCATTGATCGCTTGTCTGCCAGCGAGACACCTTCGACAATCGGCATCCACAGGTAGCAAAACCCCTCCGCTTCTTCCTCGGGACCACAATCAATCATGTTGTGGTTTTTGGGTGCCTTTTGGATGTGACGGATAATTGCAGCTTCCCGATGAATGCGTTCAACACCAGCCGGATCATCTGATCGAACGAACTTGAGAGCACCACGCGTACCACGCCCTCTCAATGCCGCAACCTCGACAACGCTTGCTTCGCCGCCGACACCGAGAGGACGTATCACTCGATACCCGCCAATCGAAACCTCCGACCGATATTCCGGTGTTACGAAGATATAAGAGAACTCAATCGCCGCAGCCATCTTCGGATAAAGTGACGCGTAGTCAGCAGCGGAAGGCACCGGTTTGCCTAGGCACAGGTAAGACGCATGCAACTCTTCTTTCATTAGGGCTGCAAGCAGTTGCACCCGAAAACTCGTTGACGTTTCAGGCTGCCGTTTAAGAAAGTTTCTGTAGGCGCGATCTAAAGCTGGCTTGGTCAAGACGTCATTATTCTCGGGGTCCGCATAATGCCGGAATTCGCTTGCGAACATATCGCAGACATCCGAGATTGCATCACTCTCGCTCTCCGACAATCGACTTAAAAACGGATCCTCAGATTTGTTCAATGTATTGAAATCACTGTCAAATTGCATTTAAGTTGCGCGGAAATCGAGAAAACAGCATACTAGTTATATATGCTGTCAAATTTATGGAAGAAGCTAGTTCGAAACTATCCAGAGTCTTCACGTCGTGCGGCCGTTGCGGCGGATGGGACTCCCACACCGCCGCCATTTCAAGCACGGATCATCTCGAATGGTGCGATGGAACTGAAAGAGCAGATTCACGATCGGCTGAAGTTGTTGATGTTCTACGTTCACGAGTTTACCACGAAAGACGCGAGGGATATCTGGTTGTCAGCAAGCCCAGATGCTCATCCAATTGGTGACCTGACAGTAATTATCGCAGACGTCATGACTCGATTGAACGAATACGCGGGAGTCTCGCCCGAGACGCGAAACGTCGCCGCCGTCTGGTCAGCTCGGTCAATCTATCCAGCCACTGCCGTTCTGCAGGCATGTCATCTATTGAGACAGTCAGGATATATCGGGAATCCTTGGAAAGCCCCTGTAACCGAACGTCGCAACCTAATGAAGTCGCTCCTTTCCCCTGAGATGTTCGAGGAGTTCGCATCGAGCTCACCGCCGTGGCCGGATGCCGATCAGCGTGATCGAGTTCACCGCAGAGCGACCATGAGCGAGGCGAGCCGAAAATTCGCAATGACTTACCAAATTTAGCCTCGAATATCAGATAAGCCGAGGTTTGCGAAGCACTTTATTCGAGGCGTTGCTCGGCCGCATCAAGGCAAGCCTTCGTCATCAGTTGATTGATCTTTTGGCGGCTCCTCTCGACTTTGGCAATGGAAATTTTCAAAGCGGATGCAACCTCTGAGTTCTCCTTTCCACTCAGCCCTAGCAACGCGATCTGGACCCAAACACCATTTTCTAGCATCGCTGACAGTGTTTCTTTGATCCACTCACCGGTTTCTGCAATCGCCGCCAATTTCATGCGATCAGCCTTGGTTACCTTTCCCTTCTCGTTGGAAGGTGGCAGGTCGGGCTGTTCTAGGTTTGCTAGAAAAGATCCCCCATCCTCCTCGTCACCATTTGTTGATAGCGAAGCGTCATTTCGAAACAGCTGGTAATACTTCACTGCATCGCGGTGGTATTGTGCGTTTTTCGCGTTCAGCTTTTTCAACAACAGCTTGAAAGTCGGGTCGTTCTTGTCCGTAGTCAACGGCATCGGGTGGTTTTTGAGATGGCTCTTGAACGTTGTGACCGCTAAATCGAGCGGTGTTCCGATGGGGTTATCGAAACTTAGGTAACGGGATGCGTATCGCAGGATCACATCCCAAACCTGCTGTTCGACCTCCGGCAAAGCAAGCTCCTCGTGTCGTTCGCCAGTTGTATGGTCACCGTCGATTGTTGGGCTTTCTTGATCACGCATCGGCATGTTTCCGTTGGCAGGCAGTGTTTCGGGAAAACGTGAACGGAGGATTCTACGCAAAAGCACTCCATAGTGCCGCAGGCGTACTCCGAAAATCCATGATTTCCACCGGAGCCCCTACTGCTTCGCTTGGGGCACATCCAATTCCATGGGTTACCCAAACGCCCCCGTAACAGTCGCGGGACAAATTCTTTGCAAAAAAGTTCTGGATCAGGATGCCGGTTCACCCCAAAAGACCGTGCGCATCGATAGATGACGAATTCTTGCGAGCGACGGGCGTCCGAAGCTCAATCACTTCTTCTGCAATGAATGAATGGGATAGCCACAATGAAAACGAGCGAGAACAGGATCCCCCCGGCGCGCAAGCCAAAGCCAATGGGTGCAGTGACTGCCGGCCTGGGGTACATCCTCATCATAGCGACCTGCTTGCTTCTCCAATCTGGCTGTGTTTCTCAAGCGAGACATGAGCGTTTACTGGAGGAGCAAGAATTGCGGCTTGAGGGCGAGAAGAGCCAGGCGGTTTCTTCCGCCGTCGCACAAACACGTGCAACGCTGACCGCGAATCATCGAGAGGAACTGCTTCGGCTCAATGAACAGCACGACGCAGAGCTCGCGAGCATCGCCAAGGAGAACGAAGCGGCAACCGAGGCGTTAAAGAAGTCGCACGAAACAAAGATTGCTGATTTGACGCAACAGCATGAGCAGCAACTCGCAACCGAATTGGAAAAGACGAGAGTTCAAGCGATCAAAGACAGCGAGACGAAGCAATGGCTCGCCGCCAACGTCGCGAACATCGGCGAGCATCAAGCGTTGACTTGGGCGGTCGTTTCTCTCGGCATCGCAGCACTCTACTTCTCCTTCAATCGCCGTCTAGGGCTTTTGGTGAGCGAGATCAGTCAGCGGAAGTCTGAGATTGTGCGGCCTCGGCCCGACGAAGATTTCGGCGCGGCGGAAATGGGAGAAGGGAAGCTATGAAGAGCTCTGCTAATCCATTCGCGGACATCCGGCAGTGGTTTGCCATGGTGCTGGGATTTTCACTCGCGGCATGCCTTGGAATCGCGACCGGTCAAACCGGATTTGTGATGACGGTTGAAATCATCGCCGTTGGCCTGATCCTACTTCATCGCGCCGGTGGCTATTTGAGAAAGCTGATGGATGAACGAAGGGAATGCTACCGAGACTTTTGCCACGCCAAGGAGAAAGGCATCAAGTCGCTTTGGGATTCCGCTGCGGCAGCCCAGCCATCGCTCTTTTTCAAACTCACAAAATTTGCTTACCGGAATGGCACGGGTAACACCGAAGCCGTGAGTGCTTGGTTGCGATATCGACGGACGGAGTTGAACGGTCCGCTCTACGTTTCGCGAAGCTCATGCTCTTTGCTTTTCAACCTTGGAATGATCGGCACAGTTTTTGGTCTGACGATAACGTTTGCAGCGATCTCATCGGGCATGAGCGACACGTCGGACATCGTAGCGGTGACGGAGTCGCTTCAGTCGGCACTTGCGGGGCTTGCAACGGCTTTCATGACCACACTCGCCGGGGCGTTCTTTGGCGGTGTGCTGGTATCGCGAGTGAATTTAATCACCGGCCGCTATCTCAATGAGTTTCTGGCGATTTTGGAATTGTGGCTTCGATCCACTGACTTTGACAACCCAAACGAGGAGGGAAAATGATGGATGAGCAGCAGGAATTGAGAGACCAGCTCGATGTGCAAACTGGATCAAATGACCTGATTTACGCAACTATAGGTATATTCGCCATTATCGTCTTTGTGCTGATGCTATTGGTGCGAGTCGGAGCCACAACGATCGATCAATTAAAAGTTGATCTCGACCAGTCCGCCCAAGTCCAGGCCCGCCAAGGTGAAGAGTTAGACAAAACGAAGTCGCAAAGAGACACCGCCGAACGCGAGCGTGACGATGCGATCCATGAGGGTGAGCAACTCGTCAAAAAGATTGATGAACTCGAAGGCCAAGCAATCGCGACCAAGGGAGTTTCAATCGCGATCGCGTGTGACCAAACGGGATCAATGGCAAACGTCCTCGCGAGACTGCGAGCCGTTCTGCTCGCTATCGCTGAGATGTTCCCAATGGCGACCGACAACTTCAACATTGGAGTCGTTCTTTACGGAAACGGCCCCCGGGTCACGTTTCCGTTGCAGCGTATCAAGCAAATCGATCAGGACGGCGGTGACTCCCTCGCGGAACTGCAAGACTTTGCCACGCAAATGAAGTGCGCCGGCGGACAAGCAGACATCGGTCTTGCTGTCGCCGAAGCGATGGAGATGTTGGACGCCGCACCCAACTCTGACAAGTCTCGACAACTGCTGATGGTTTGCGGCGATGTCAGTCATGGTGAATGCGTTCATCACGGCCCCGGTGACGACGACAAGCTGGTGCGCACCGTGGCAGCGTGGGCGACAGCCAGCGGAAAACACCGTCGCGTTCTCGGATTGCACACCGGCGTGGAAACGCATCCGGCGCGTGCGTTCTACGAGCGTCTTGGGCAAGCCAATCAAGAGAGTGGCTTCGGCAGCGATCCTGCCGAAATCTTCAAGTCCATCTTCGCGGCGTCTTTTGGAAAGTAATCAAATGAGTGAATCGACTCCGAATGAAGTTGAAATCGAATTCGACTTCGAGGGCTGGGGCGACGTCCGTCCGGCACGCCGAAACGATGAAAGTCGCAGCGTGAAGCGATCGCCACTGTCGCCGAAGTTGACTCTTCGAAAGGGAATTAGTAGCCCCACGAAAGACTGGCTGGCACTCAATGCGGTTTGGATCTTTTCTGTTTCCTTCGCAACGCTGAGCGTCTGCGGATGGCTTTTTAACTTTCTCATGAACCCTCTCTAGACAACGGACCAACTTGACCTTGTCCACTCAAAACCCTTTTCATCGGGAGACACAAGAATGCAAAATCTTTCCGCGATGCTCTTTTGCATCGTTACCACATTAATGGCCGTCTCTGTCGGCCTATCGCTTTGGTGCGAAACGGTTGAAACCACGGATCCAAAGACTCATACGGACTCGCTGTTTTCGGTCTGTGAACATTGCAAGATCCAGTATCTCGCAGAGTTGGAAAACCCAAAGCAGTTTGTCGCTCGCACTCGATTGGTCGCACATATGTCGGGTTATGTCAGCGCAATGAGCTTCGTCGCCTTATTTCTCGTTTCAGCCAGTCAGCTGATCGAGCTCTGTTTCACCACCGCGATCAAAACGCTGATTTCGTTCACGCCAGCTCGGATCGCAAAATTGCGGGCAACACAATTTCCTAAAACGAGGCAAACGCCATGAACAATCTATATCACCTCATCTGCGAAAACTCCACTCGCCCGGATCTAGCAAGGTCGGTGTTGGATCAACTCGCTGAAACAAGTGACTTTGATCTGGGGACGCAAGCGAGATCACTGACGGACACACAATTTAGAACGGTCGCCGATTGGATTGTCAGCGAGGTTCTGGATAGCGCGAAGTTCAACGCAATCTTTACGGGTGCGTTGTTTCATATGTTTCTGACTGCGACCCAATATGGAGGTCGCGGTGAGTTAGTCGCAGAATTTGAGACAAAGGTGAAGATCTCTCGATCTCAGCTCTACCGACTCAAAGACATTCACTTGTCATTTGGGCGTTTGCTCATCAAAGAGCCCGGTCTACGCCATCGATTCCCGATGGAGTCATTCAAGCTGCTTTCATCTTCGGGTACTGAGCAAGCAGCAAGAGACGAAGCAACCGAATTGGCTCGGAAGGGTCAGGCAGTCACGATCAAAAAGGCAAGGGAAATCATCGCAAAGCACTCTTTGCCGAAAGATCCCGCCGACCATGGGGAACGACCTTCATGCGACGTCGGGCTGCTTGCCAATTCCGAAGAAACGCTTGTCGTAGAAGCTCCGGTCGCGTCTGGCGTCCTCTGGCGTTACTGCGACCGACTCGTTCGCGTGATCATCGAACCGGCTTCCAAAAGAGCTGTCGACCTCGACGCGATGATCTACGCCCTACGCGAAGCACTCAGGCGAATTGAAGGTGAACGAATAAGTGATGGTAACTCTCCAATCCAGGACTCGAACGAGGAGCAATACGCCGATGTGGGATAAACTTGATAGTTTCGACAATGTTCTCCCTGTCGAACAGCCAGGGGGCGAAAGGGCTGTTCCCGAACAGCCGCCGCGTCGCCGCAAACCATTGAAAGATGTGCTGCAGTTCTGGGCACTCAACGCGGTGCTCGGTTCGATCATCGCGGTTGTTTACCTCAGTGTCGGAGCAGCCGGCATCACGGAAGTGCTGCCCATCACTCAGCAGCGACTGCACCAATTGCCGATTCCGGCGATTGAGCGATTACAGAACTATAGCGGCTGGAACCGCGTTTCACTCGCATTGATTTTTGCGGCGGGGCTTTGCCTGGCTGTGTCGTTGCTGTGGATCCGGATATTCGCTTGCTTGCAAGATGCTGGATCGCTCACCCGCAAACGCCGCGATCAGCCCGTGTTGTTCTATTTGCACACCTTCATTTGCGCGACGGTGATTGGCGTGGACAGCGCGTTGTTTTTCATTGGGCTGTCAACCTCAACCGTCGGCTGGGCGGACACCCCAATCTACGTACCGATTCTCGCCACGCTTCTCTTCACCGCATCGTTGGCTCTCTGGGGGAGCTGGCACTGCGATTACAAAAACTCCACGAAGGTTTAAGGCTGCACGATGTCAATTCGACCAAGAACACCGACGCTTCATTTCCAATTGCCCCTGCTGGCGGCGATCGCCTTCATCGGCGGGTGCATTCCAAGTGCTAACGTTTTGGCGCCACCGCCCTTCGAAACCGAGGAACTCGACTCGGTTCTCGCGGTCAGCGTGGACCTATCCGGTTCATTTGCGAATCGCTTCAGCGAACAAGCTTATCCGCTTTTGCTCGATGTAACGGATCGATTTTTCCGCACGGGCATGGGGCAAGACAACCGCGTGGTGCTCTCTCAAATGAGTGGCAACAGCCGGGTGGTCTTATTCGATGGCACTGCGTCCGAACTGAGAAGTCGCTTCGCATCACCAGAAGAGCTTGCCGGCTTCCTTCGATTGAAGTCACAACCAGAGCGATCACCCATCTTCGATGCCACCCGTGAAACGATCGACTATGTCGTCGGGATTGACGGCATTGGAGACAGCACTCGTGTGCTCACGGTAATCCTGAGCGACATGCGTGAATCCGAGTCGGACCAATCCAAACGCACAACGCAGGGACGGAAGATGCTGGAATCACTCAAACGGTATCGAGAGCAGGGCGGGGCCATCGCCTGCTATTGCGTCGACCAGAACGAGACTCAGCGGTGGCGCCGAATCTTCGATCTAGCTGGATTCGACCCCGGCTACTCGTTGATCTCGAATGACCTGGTGGAGAACCCAACGTTACCCATCTTTGACTGAAAACTGAAACGAATCAAGTCGGCAATTGGAAACAAAGAACGATCAAACGAAAGAGCTCAACCATGCTAAAACCCTATCACTGCGTGAGCGTTCCAAGGTGGCCGCAAATGCAATTCGACGCATCCAAAAGGCGAGCTTACCTTTCAGTGCGATACGCAGACTGGCGATCGCACGCCAGAGGCTGCCGTTGCACTGAGATACTCGTTTGCCTTGGATATGTCGCGTGCGGTTGGCTCGCTTACCAAGCCGTGCCGATATATGCCGAAATTCAGGCGACTTTGCTTGGGTGGATGGTCGTCTGGGGTGTTTCGGCCACCTGCATGAGAACGTCATTTCGATTGCTTCTACCGAAGTTTCTCGCTCGTCGCATCTTTGGCACTCGGCTCCGCGTGTGGATGACACCCACAGCGATCGCGATCGACAGCCGGCTTTACGAGAAGCCCTTCCGGGTGCCTCGGCAGTGGTCGGGCACGCCACTGAATTTGCAATTCATCAGCGCGGAAGACCCTGAGGACACAGAGCACCGACATCGCAGCGGTCCCAAGACAGGGGAACGGCAGATCTTCCAAGAGGAATCAAAATTGATCCAACTCCTCATTCGGTCGCCCGACCAGCCCCGCGGCTCCGAATACAACGACTCGGAATGTGCGATGCGTTGCTATCCCGTGGCGTCGGTTCGACAGCGTGACGTGTCAAAATTCACGATCGTTCTCAATACAGCAAGTCGAATGACACTGGGTCCAAATCATTTCGACGACGTGTCCAAGTGGACGCAGGGAGTTGACATCGACATTCCCGAGCCCCGTGAAAGGAACATCTAAAATGCTGTTGACGATCAAAGACGTCGCGAAACGATTGAACATCAGCCTCAGCAAAGCCTATGCAATCGTCTCGCAGGGTGATCTTCCATCCTATCAAATTGGCAGCGCCCGTCGCGTGGCAGAGGATGACTTGAAGGACTACCTGGAAGGTTGCCGAACGGAGCACCAACGTCTGCCCGAAGCGGTCAAGCGACACTTTTAACCCATAAGCAGAAACACGATATGAGCAAAAACGGATCATCACCGAACGGCCCCAGCCACACAAAATCGTTCAACCAGAGAGCGGCCAAGCCGAGAGTGACGTTGCGACGTGACTTTGCCCGGGCCGCAACCCCGGCGTCGGCGAAGCCGGCATTTGCAAAAGCGTCCAAGCAAGAAGCAAAGACATTCTCGATGCCAACACTCGAATTGACACCGCGTGGGGCTCGTACGCTACCAAAGAAACAACGAACTCGCGCGATCGCATCAGTCGACGCGAAGAAACTTCCAAAAGTGATGCCGGAGAGGGCGAGACCACGTCTCGATCAATTCAATCGGAAGGCGATGGGACGACACTCACTTCAAGTCGCAAAGAGCAAGGAACGAGACAGTGGACAACGAGAACGATAAAACACTTGCGCAACGAGGACACGGCGCGTTAGGTTGCGATGTGACCTACAGTGAAAACGAGATTGAAGCAATGTTGGCTCCGCAGACGCGGATCATTGCTGATGCCAAAGGCAAAGAAATTAAGCTTGAACAATCGGTTCTGTTTTGGACGATGTTCGACACGCTGATCCAGGAATGGTCTTTCACTCCAGCTCAGTTGATTGGCTACGGTTACGATACCACCCAGGAATTTGGACTACCCTTTTCCCTGGCCATCCAAGATGCAGTGTCTCACCTGTACAAAGACTGGACCGCGCCGGACGAGCAGGGGAGTTACTCGGCGATCTAGAACGGATCGTATCGCCCTTGCAGGAAAGCGGCTTTGTCGTAAAACGCCTGTTGCAAAATCATCGGATGAAAACCAGGCCGTAAAATCAACTGCCGTAGTTTTGCATCGTCTCGGGCGAAGAACATCCCGACTTCTGCCGGCGTCATCAGCGGCGTGGAATCGATCGACCAGTTCTTGCCCGATTGAGCGTCATTGGCCACCTGGGAAAACGTCGTCGCGGTACTCGAAGATTTTGCGGTCAAGCTATCGCCCATTCGCTTCGACACATACGACAATGTCGTCTGATCATTGCCACCGAAGACTTGCATCACGCCACAGTTGGCGATGAAGGTCTCCCAGGAACCCGGGTACTTATCTTTCAGCTGATTGAGATCTTGCACGACGATCAACAGTTTGACTCCGAGGCCAGCCAGTTGCGCGATTGCGACTTCAATGCATTCGAGCCGTTGCAACGCAGCAAACTCTTCCAAGAAAAACACGGTTTGATTTCCAACCGATTGTTTCTCTTCCTCACAGGCGGCGATCGAAAGCTGAACGATCATTCGCTGATACCCACTCATCGTTTCGCCTCGCATCGCGGGGATGCTTGAATAGATCGATAGCGATCCACTTTTCAAGCGGCGAGGGTCAACGGATGGACCGGTCAACACATCCTGCACGCACTCAATCCCGATAAAAGACAAGTGCTTCCGCAAGTTCGACAGAACCCCAAAAAATTCCTGCCCCGTACGATCATAGAAAGCCCTCGCTGACGCGCGGACGGTACCGCCGCCCGCGTCATTGTCCATCATTTCGATTTCGAGCGTGTAACTGTTCGGATCATCGTTGGAAGGTTCGGCCAGACGGAATGCGAGTTCCCAAACGGTGACGAGGTTGCGTCGACCTTCGTATCGGGCGTGCGTGGCAACGTGAGCGCAGAGACCGCTCAAAATATCGCGAGCACAGTCATTCCAGTGCGGGTCCTTGCTTCGCTGTGAGTCCGGTATCAGCGAACTGGCGATGAGCAACGCATTCGGAACGAACGAAAATCGATCCGACCGCGAGAGCATCTCGATCGGATTAAAACCAACCCGGTATTTACGGGTGCCTTCTCCGGAGCACTCAAAGGGATCAATGACGGCGACATCTTGCCCCAAACCTTCTGCACGCCATCGGCAGGTGGCTTTCGCGAGATCTCCTTTGGGATCAATCACGAGCGTCGACGTTTCTTTTGGAAGCATAATCAAGTTCGGCACAAGCACCGATCGCCCTTTGCCGGCACGGCTTCCCGCGACGAGAAGGTGGTGGCGATCATCAGCAACGCCAATAGGGAAACCGCCAACGACCCATCGCGTCGCTCGACCGTCGGGTAGTCGATCACCTATCGAGATCGAGCCGCCGACTACACCGAGAAAGATCTTCGATTCATGATTACCTTCGACGTCAAACCGAAGCGACTTCGTCGAGACGATATTCTGAGGGAGCTCAAAGTGCGCATTGGGCGGCCGCCCGACATCGTCAGGTCCACGACCGCGAGGCAAATCGCCGAGGATTTCGTTGAGTGCTTTGAACTGGTCGATGTCTTCGGTTCTCTCAAATTGGCCGGTCTTAACGCCTCCGAGCAATCCAATAAGATAGCAAACCTTGACGCTAGCCTGTCGCGGTGACCTCGAGCGCGACGTGGTCTCCCGGACCCGGCAACCAAAAACACTAGACCGTCTGAATTCTCCTACCAAAAGACAATCCGGGCATCCGGCGTCGGCCGCCGGTGCATCGAACAGAATGGTGAAAACCCGTATCGGTGTTCTGCACCTCCTGCAGTTTGAGATCGCCCAACCTGCTGAGGTTGGTCCAACTGACGGCACTTGGATCAACCTCTAAGTCGCATCGGTCGACCTGACCGATGCGGCGAATGACCGGGCCATTCACAACCTCGCAGTCTCCGCTTCGAATTCCATTCCCGCAACTTCTCTGGGACATAAAACGGTTCCCAGACCCGGAAGTAAAGAAAAGGTCGGCATGAATTTCATGCCGGCCTTTTTTCGTTTTTACCCAGCAAATCGCGTTGTTTCCGCGTTCTCGCGTCGCCGGCGGCGTTCTTCGTTTCTTGGCAAGCCGAGATAACCCGACGACCTCGGGGTTATGAGATCAGGGTAATTTGGCCGAATTTCTTGACTTCTTCGTTTCTCTGTTGCTCCGGGTTAAGAGCTGTCCGACTCCCTGGGGTCGAAGCGGATTCGAAAAGGATTCATACGGCAAGTTGTTGGGTTTTCGAGCGATTCTCACGGGAGGGGGTGGCCGCTAGCTTGTTTTGCGGGAGAGAAATCGAGAACGCTGGGTAACGCGATTTGGAGAAAGAGAGAACCAAACGAGGGATGGGGCGTGCCGGCAGCGATCGTCTTGGGAAGCTTGGCATTGGGAATGGCGATTCCTTGCTTGGACCAAGCAAGTTGTTGAGCGGTGTCGGCGGCGGATCAATCTCTCGCGATTGTCAGGTCGCTGCCGTGCTGGCTCATGAAATTGGTCATGTCATTCATCGCCACGGTGCTCAGCGGATGGCGAAAGAACAATTCAAGCAGCGAGTCGCGGGAGCGTAAAGCATCGCGGCCGACGATGAGGAACTGGGTGCGGCCACGGTGCTGGTCGGCGACCTGCTCGATCTGCCGTACGGTCGAAAGCAGGAACTGCAAAGCGACTCTTAGGGCGTCGGTTTGATGATGGGCGCTGGTTACGATCCTGACGCGATGATCGAGTTGCTTAATTCATTGATGCAAGCCGGTGGTCGTGCGGGTCCAGAATTTCTGCAGTCGCATCCGCATCCGCATCCCGCAAAACGTCAAGAAGCTCTTTGGGAATTGATCGAAAGGGCTGTCGAAAACGGCAGGGGAAACGGATCTCTGAAATGGTATGCCAGTTGCTATTAGGTGTCGTTACACGGATGCCATCAACGCAACGGAATGCTTCTAAATAGCAGGACAACCATGAACGAAGCCAAACAACCGTCACAGCCTGGTAGCAACGCGGAGAAAGATCCGGACAATTGGGTGACTGGCGACGAAAAGATGACTGACGCTCAGGCGAGCTACTTGAAAACGCTTTGCGAGGAAGCCGACGAGTCTTTCGACGAGAGTCTGTCGAAGGCGGACGCGTCGAAGCGGATTGAAGAGCTCCAAGAGCAAACCGGTCGCGGCGTCGATTCATGAGTTTAGGTTTGTCTTCAACATGAACATCGTTGAAGAATTCAAGAAGTTCGCCTTGCGCGGCAACATGGTTGATCTGGCGATCGGCTTCACCGTCGGTGCCGCGTTCATGTCGGTGGTGAAGTCGCTGGTCGATGACATAATCATGCCTCCGATCGGATTTCTTTGACGTGCTCGTACTGGCCCCCGTCTTTGTCGCTCCACTGTGGCATGATCATCGCCTTGGGTCGTGGTGCCGCGACGTCCAGTGATCAGGCCAATCACAAGCAGCACAAGGAAGACGACGAAAAGTATCTTGGCGATCATTGCAGCGGTGCCGCCGAGGATGCCAAAACCAAGTGCACCGGCAATCAAAGCGATAATTAAACGTCAAAGCCCAACCCAGCATGGTCATCTACAGGAAAGTTCACCTAGTCGCGGGCGGCGGATGCGTTAATCCAGACCTCGCGGTCGCGGTTCATTCGACGCCACGGCTTCAAACGTGACGTAAGTTTTGTTCCAAACCGAAAAGGCCAGCCGTCGTTCGTTACAGAGTGGTTAGGTTTTGAATCGCGAGCTGCAGTTCATGAACGTGAACCGGTTTGGTGACAAACGAATCGGCACCCTGGTCCAGCACATGGTTCAACGAGATGGTTTCGCTACGAGAGCTGCAGACAATGATGGGGACGTGACGCAGGGATTGATTGTCGGACCCGCGAATGGCGTCGATCAAATCAAAGCCGTTGCCGCCCGGCATTTCTAAATCGGTGACGATCAAATCGGGTTGTTGTTCATTGGCAAGTTGCAACGCTTCTCGCCCGTCCTTGGCTACTCGAATATGATGCCCGGCGGCGGTGAGGCATCGACGCAGCAGCAATCGTTGCGAGCGATTGTCGTCTGCCGCGATGATTTCCAGCGTTTGCGGTCGTTGACCGTCGGTCATTTCATAACGGCACATGATCCGCCTCCTTGTCCTCGTGCGAGTAGCAACTGCTATACCAGAACCTTTGCCGTCATGATGAACTGCATTGGAAGTCTGGCTGTGTCCACTACGAGATGACTTGGCATACATGCTGGATCATGGCAACGAACGGTTTGCTATCCAGCGGCTTGGTCGGTTAATCCATCGTCAGTTCGTCGACCAACTCCACCAAACGCTTCGCATCGATTGGCTTGCTGAGGTAGTCGTTGCAGCCAGCGTTGAGACATTCATTCATGTCGCCTTGCATGGCGTCGGCGGTCAAGGCGATGATTGGCCCGTCGTAGCCCAGACGCCGCAATTGTCGAGCGGTTCCGTAGCCGTCGAGGTTGGGCATTTGCATGTCGAGCAAGATCAGATCAGGGCAGTGGCCCTTCTTTAGACAATCGGTCATGTGTTCGACCGCCAGTTGTCCGTCTTCGCATTCGTCAACCGTCGCGCCGGCTTTGGTCAGTAGCCGTTTAGATAAGAACCGTATGTCGCGTCGATCGTCGACGACCAGAACGTGGCAAGCGAGCCGTGGTGCGTCTGCCTTACTTTGACCGCCGATCTCGGTGTCGGCCGAAGAAGGAGTGTGATGGCCGGTAAGTTCGATTTGCTTATAATCGACGAATTCCAAGTCTGTTAGATCGCCAGTTGAAATCGAAACGGTGAAGGTGCTGCCGACGCCGTAAGTGCTGCTGACCTGGACCTTGCCGCCGAGCATTTCGGCGAGTCGCTGACTGATCGCCAGCCCCAAACCGGTGCCGCCGAAATCTCGAGCGGTGGTGGTGTCGCCCTGCGAAAACGGTTTGAACAATCTCTCTTGTTGCTCGTCGCTCATGCCGATGCCGGTGTCGATGACATCGAAGTGCAACTCGCCGGTGCGGGACGGAGCGGATTGCCCGGACATCTGACGAGAGTCTTTTGAATCGTTCCCGCTAAGATCTTCGTATCGAACACGAATTTTGACCCTTCCTTCGCGAGTGAACTTGATCGCGTTGCCGACGAGATTGATGAGAATTTGCTTCAAGCGTTTCGCGTCTGACTGGATGATCTTGGGCAGTTTGCCGTCGTACTCGACTTGCAGTTCGAGTTTGCTTTCATGTGCCCGGACTTCCATGATGCTGCGCACATCCTCAATCACTCGGACCGGTTGAAAACGTTCACATTCGATGTCCAACTTGCCGGCTTCGATCTTCGACAAGTCCAAGATGTCGTTAATGATTTCGAGCAAGTAATCGCCGTTGCGTCGGATGGTTTGCAAGTGGCCGTTCGCTTCGGGGTGATCGATCAAGTCACGAACCAATTCGGCGTAACCCAGGATCGCGGTCATCGGTGTGCGGATCTCGTGGGACATATTCGCCACGAACGCGCTCTTAGATTGATTGGCAGCTTCTGCTTGTCGGCGGGCCGTTTCCAATTCATCCTGATAGGCATGACGCTGGGTCACGTCCATCTCGACGCCCACCATTCGGACCGGACCATCGTTGTCATCCGTTGTTAGATGAGCCATCGAAAGCACCCAGCGATACGATCCGTCAGCTCGTTGCATCCGAAATTCTGATTGATAGGTTGACCCTGTTTCCAGCGTTTCGTTGATTCGGCTTTGTACCGAATCACGATCGTCTGGATGCACAAGTTTTAGGAAATCCGCGAAGCAACCGAACGATTCTTCCTGCGGCATTTGCTGCCGCTGGTACAGCTCGTTGGTCCAATAAATTTGATCATTGACGACATCCCATTCCCACAGTGACAACTCGGCCGCACCCATTGCCAGACGCAACCGTTGTTCACCGCGACGAATCCGATCGGTGGCTTCACGAACTTCCGTCACGTCCCAGTTCAAACCGACCAATCGAGCGGCTCGCCCGTTTTCAGCAGGCAGCATTTGGCCATTGCCCGCAAACCAACGAATGCTACCGTCGGGTTTGCGGATGCGGTATTCGGTTCGATAAACCTGAGGCTCATTGCTAGGCTTCGGAGTTGCCGCTTCCAACATAGCTCGATCGTCGGGATGGATCAGATCGAAGAAGGTTTTGCCAACTTTTTCAGCATCTTCTGAAACGCCTAATGCGGCCATCCACTGGGAGTCCCAGTCGGCACGGTCCGATTCAGGTTCCCACCAAAACGATCCCATTTTCGCCGCTTCCATCGCCATCTCGAGTCGTTTGCGGCTGTCGACGATTTCCAGCTCCGATAACTTGCGATCCGTGATATCAACCGCAACCAACGTTCCTGAGACCGGGCGACGAGCTTGCTCGCCGGACTTTTTTCTCACGCGGGTAAATTGCACCTGCTTGCGTACGTACAACCATCGCTGACTTCCATCGGGTAGAGTAATTCGATGCTCCAGGTTAATCGTTCCATCGCTACTTGGTTGGATGCACTCGTCGATGCGTCGCAACAATTCGTCGCGATCATCGACATGAAACGTGTCGTGAAGTTGCTCGCGAGTGACCGTCATTGCCTTGTCACCCAAGCCGTACATGCGAGCAGCTTCGGCGGACAGATCGATCGTGTTGCTGCGATAGTCGAGCTCGGCCAACGCGAACCGTCCGATTTCCATTCCCAATTGCAACTTCGCTTCCGAAGCTTTGACGATTTGATCCCGTTCGGCGCGTTCGATTTTCAGATAAACCAATTCAGCTAGCTCGTTCAAGAACTGCATTTCATCATCGCGCCAAACGTACGGCCGCGATTTCGCGACCACCAATTTCCGTGGAAAATTGGCGTTCGGCTCGAACCTGCCTTCGGCCAGCGCGATAATTTTCAATTGAACGAATTGATCGATCTGTTCATCGCTACGATGAGTCTGACGAAGATCATTAAGCCGAAGCGAACGACCGCTCAATTGTTCTTCGATCTCGTTGTCGGTGAGAAAGTTCGACAACTTGTGTTTGCCAACCAGTGGCGTAAGGTCGCCATCGTGTTTTTCGGCCTCGACGAGAGCGGTCAACTCTTCCAAATTGTATTCGGCGAGATAGCATCGCGAAGCGGCAAAATATCCTGCAATGCTGTTGACCGCGGTTTGTTTGATCTCCGGCGGTTCATCCAGTACGCTTAGCTTCGACAACAACTCGGCACGGAACTTCGCGTAATCTTCGCGACGCCGATCATTGGTAATATCGAGGTTGAGGCCGTGGAAATCTTCGAACTCTCCCGTTTCCGATACACGAACACGGGCCAGCGAACGCATGTAACGAAGTTCATCGTTGGGCAAGCGGATCGCGAACTCTTGAATGTAGTCCGTTTGGTTTGCAAGCGAATCATTGACCGCATCCGCAACCGATTTGCGATATTCCGGTTCGATTCGAGCGAGTAATTCTTCGAGGGTGGTCGGATGATCGGCATCGAAGCCGAACATGGCGTTGATGCTGGGGTTGGGACGAATTGAGTTCGTTTCGATGTTCCAGTTCCATGTCGCAATGTTGGCCGCCGCCATCGAGGAATCGAGCCGTTCCTTCGCGATCTCCAACTCACGTTCAGCAATCTTTCGGTCGAAGATATCCAACCCCGATGGAATCATGTATTCGACGTTGCCGTCGGCGTCGAGGATCGGGCTTAACATAAAGTCGACTTCACGAATTTCGCCATCGAGCGACTGATAGCGGATGTCTTCGCGAGCGATCTCGCCCTGTTGAGCTCGCGAGATCATGCCACGAAGTTGGTCCTGAACTGCGGAATCAAAGTTCCACCAGTAAGTCTCGGGGAAATCTTTGCCGATAAGGTCTTCGCGATTGAGTTTGGTGATCGCCAATGCGGTCGCATTGCACTCGACCATGCGGCCGTCGCGATCGAGTACGCCGACAAAGCCAACGGTGTTGTCGATGATACGTCGCGCATGAGCTTCACGATCGGCTAGTTCGAGTTCATACGATTTTCGGTCCGTGATGTCACTGTTTACGCCATAGACCTTCACCACGTCACCCGATTCGTCTCGCTCGATCCTTCCGCGGCCTTCAATCCAAATCGTTCGTCCATCGGTCGGTCGAATGACTCGGAATTGCGATCGGTGCTGCGTTGCCCCCGTGTCGAACTCTTCGTGTACACGCTGACGGGCTGCTTCGCGGTCGTCGGGATGGACGAGATCGAAAAATGTTTCCGGGGTCAGAACAAATGATTCGGGGTCACAGCCATAGACTTCGTATGTCTGAGCGGACCACTCCAAAACATTCTGTTGGACGAACCAATCGAACGCACCCATCCTGCCGCCAGACATGGCGAGCTGTAAACGCTGATCACGCTCGGCAAGTTTCGTATTGAACTCACGTTGCTCGGTGATATCACGGGACACCGAAACAAATGTCTCAATCCGATCGTCGCCGGATTTCACCGGTGTGACGATCACGTCCCACCATTTCGGCGTGCCCTTCGCAGTCGGACAGAACGCTTGAAAACGTCCCTTGCCATTTTGCTTAGCTTGTTCGACCGCTTCTTTCACCAAGTGTCGATTGTTTTCGGGCCATAGCGACCACCAGGGTTGACCTCGCAATGCATCGAAATCTTCGATCTCCATCTGGCACATTCCAGCCGCGTTCATCATTTGCAGACCGCACTCTCCGTCGAGTACCTTGACGCAATCAGGACTGCTTTCGAGCACGGTGCGTGCGAATTTTTCCGACGCGACGAGATCAGTCTCTCGCTGTTTCTGGTCGGTGATGTCACGAACCTCGATCACCGTCGAAACTGGGACTCCGTTCTCAAAGATTGGACTTGCCGCACACAAAACGGGGAACGTGCTGCCGTCTTTGCGAAAGAACAGATCCTCGTGCGCGCGAACCGAAAAATCCTCCGGTAACGCTCGATCGATCGGGCTTTTATCCATTGGGTAGGGGCGACCATCGGGATAGTGATGATGAACGAGATCGTGAAGCGGCATCGACCGAATTTCTTTGTCATCGAACCCGGTCATGTCGAGCCACGCTTGATTGCAGTAGATGACAAACCCTCGCTCGTCCATCATCACCAGTCCATGAGTGGAGTTTTCCGCGATGGTCCGCACGAGTCGTTCGCTGTTGCGACGATCACGGATGTCGACACCCGAAGGAATCAAATACTCAATGTCGCCGTGTTCGTCTCGAACGGGTGCGAGCATGAAATCGATGTAGACGCCGTCGTCTCCGTGCGCGAACAACGAAACGTCGAATCGGACGACTTCTCCGCCGAAGGCACGATCCATCGCATCTCGGATCTGTTTCGATACCGCTTGGTCGTACGACCACCAGGCTGCCTCGGCGAAGGGCTTGCCGATCACGTCCTCACGGCGAGTCTTGGCGATCTGCAGCGATCGATCATCGACCTCGACCAAATTGCCTTCTCGGTCAATCACGCCGACGAGTCCGAGTTGATGGTTGATGACCCGGCGAAGGTGGGCTTCGCGTTCCATCAACAATTTTTGACCACGCTGCAATTCCGTAACATCGGCGAAGGTGACGACGAACCCGTCACGCTGATCGTCGTTGGTCGTGTAGGGATGAATTCGGCGGGCGTAAAAGCTACCGTTGTCTGCCTCGACGACGTCTTCGGACCTAAACGACGCCGCCGGTCTGCCAGAATCCGAAACGATCGACGGTATCTGATCGACTGGCGGTAGCGGCGGCATGTCCTTGACCTTGGGCAAGAACATCGACAGCGGGCGACCGATGTCGGTCGGGATCAAGTCATAAATTGCCGTGATGGCCGGAGTGAAACTGCGAATACGAAATTCATGGTCGAGAAACACCGTCGCGATTTGCGTGCTCTTGATCAGGTTTTGCAGGTCGTCGTTAGCGCGAGCGACGGCGTCACTACTGGCTCGGATCTCTTCCTTGCTGGTTTCAAGTTCTTCGTTCGCCGATTGAAGCTCTTCGTTCATCGACAACAGTTCTTCGTTGGATGACTTCAATTCTTCGTTGGTCGCCTCCATGTCCTGCAACGATTTGTCGAGATCCTGCCGGGTCGTTTCCAGTTCCAATTCCATTTGGGCGATCAATGAATCAGATTCATCGTTGTGAATGACCGCATCGATGTCAGCTGCGTCACGATCGACCGGCAAGCCGACGTCATGAAAGACGACCATGTACAGCGGATCGTCTTCGCCCAGTCTCGGCATTGGCTGGACCGTCACCATTACTCGCTGCACCAAGTCTCCCACACGCACGGACAGATTTTCGTGTTCGACGCGTCGCTTGGTTTGCTTCGCTTCCGAGATGGCCGCTCGCAATCCGATCCGCAGTCCGCTTGTTGCGAGTTTTAGGATGTTGGTCTGTGTTGGCCCGCCAGCGAACTTCAAGTACTTGTCGATTTTCGACGATGAAGTCAACACTTGCCCGGATTCGTCTATCACAGCCGTCTGTGGTGTGAACTCATCCAACGCGATCTTTTGCATCATCGTCGTTAGATCAACCGCCGGATCAGGCGTGTTCCGTTCCAAATTGCGAAGCGGTGTGCCCGGTCGATACGTCAGCCCGGCGGCCAATCCTACCGCCGTTCCCTTCCGTTGCGAGATTCGCACTTTGGCATCGACCGGCCGAAACAATTCGCCATGAGAAACGATGTTCTCGCTGGGACCGAGGAACAGGAAACCGGAAGGGCGCAGTGCGTAATGAAATAGCGGGATCAACTTGTTCTGCAAATGCGGACCAAGGTAGATCAGCAAGTTGCGGCACGAGATCAAGTCTTGCCGCGAGAATGGCGGATCACTAATCAGGTTGTGAGCGGAGAACAACACCAGCTCGCGAATCTCTTTGGTGACTTGGTACCGCTTGCCACGTTTGACGAAGAACCGTTTCAAACGCTCGGGCGAAACTTGGTCTTCGATGCCGACCGGATATTTGCCCTCGCGTGCGATGGCCAGTGCTCGTTCGTCGATGTCGGTCGCGAAGATTTGGACGGACGGTGACGCCTCCGATTGAGACAGCTCATCCAAAACTTCACGACATAACATCGCCATCGTGTAGGCTTCAGCGCCGTTGGCACAGCCGGCCACCCAGATGCGAACGCAATCATCCGGCCCCCGCTGATCGAGCAACTTCGGCAACACATCCCGTTTCAAAGTTGCGAAAGCTTCGGGATCGCGAAAGAACGCCGTCACGCCGATCAGCAATTCGCGAAACAGCGACTGAGCTTCGTCCTCTTGGTGCAAGATCAGGTCGACATAGTCGCTCGCCGACACGATCTTCAGCACTTGCATCCGACGTTGAACGCGGCGGACCAATGTGTTGGTTTTGTAATGTTGAAAGTTATGGTTGGTCGCTTTGAGCAACGCCTCCGAAATCATCGGGATCGCTTCTTCGATCTCACCTTGCAAACGTTTCGACGAAGTCAAATCGCCCAGCGATCTCAAATGCTCGACGTACTTCCGCACTTCCGCCGCGATCTCGCCTGGTGGCATCACGTGATCGGCCACACCGGTCGTCGCGGCACTACGTGGCATTGAATCGTACTTCGCCGACTTGCCGTCTTGAGCAAACGTCAAACCGCCTTGGTCGCTGATCGCCTTCAGACCCAACGTTCCATCGCTACCTGAACCTGAAAGCACCACGCCGATACCGCGATCGCGTTTTTCTTCGGCAACACTGTGGAAAAAATGATCGATCGGGTGCGTTGCCCGCCCTTCTTCGGCTGACGGCTGTACGTTCAGAAAGTCGTTTTGGATTTGAAGCAGCGAATGCGGCGGACAAACGTAGACCACGTCCGGCCTGATCTTCTCGCGCCCCTCGGTCAAGTCAACCACTTCCATCGTGGTGACTTTGGTCAGCAGCTCGCCCAGCAGCGATTTGCTGCTGGGATCGAGATGCTGCACGAAGATGATTGCTAGGCCAGGCGAGTCGCCCAGTCCGACCAACAGTTCCTCGAACGCTTCGAGACCGCCAGCGGAAGCACCGACCGCTAGGGTAAGGATTGGGTCTTTTCTTAAGTTTCGATCGCGTTTATCCATCGATCACGGTTTCCGAGATTGAGCTAGTCGTTGCATTATTGTCAATACTGTTCTGCTATCCAGCGGTTTGGTCGTGTATCTCGTGCAACCGATGGCCAAACAGCGGTCTCGGTCTTCTTTCATCGCGTTGGCGGTCAAGGCAATGATTGGAATCCCGCAGCCAAGTCGTCGCAGCTCGCTCGCCGCTTGGTATCCATCCATGGCCACCCTGTTCGCCAACGCCGCTCTGCAAGTAAAGATCGACCGGGCCTTGCAGGTACGTCACTCGGTCGTCAACGTTGACTATCCACACAACCATGTCGGCTTCGCGGATCAATTGTCTTTGAACAAGCGTTGCCAATTTGCCACCAGTCGATTCCGCATTTCGGCCTGAACCTCGCGAAGTGTTCAGCGGCAGCGATGGCTCGGCGTCACGTTCGGTCGGCGGTATGGCGGTCAATGCGCTGTCATGCGTCGGATCCAGGTGCTGAATGACGACAAACGCCATTGGCGGATCATCTGGCAAACTGGATAGCATTCGCATGAGTTCATCGAGTCCACCGGCAGAGGCACCAACACTCACGACCACCGGACGCTCATCGTACGGATTCCGCTTTGCATTCCAGGATGCCTGCTCTTGCGGTTGCGTTTCTTCTGAACAAGTTGCGTCGACTTCGCAATCGTTCGTTTGCTTCTCGCTCATCTGATCAAACCCGGGTCGAAGACGTATCGGATGTCCCCACACTTCCGATGTCACCACTACTATCGTCGAAATTTTCATGAATACCCTCGCGGTGAATCAGTCCACGTTCCCGCAAACGCTGCTGGATGAACTTCTTGACGTCGTCGCGTTCGTAAAATCGATAGCCGGTTAAAGGATGCCGCTTAGCAACCAATTTTCCCGTTTTATCCCAGTTGCGAAGCGTTTCAACGGTCACCCCACACATCGAAGCGACTGCACCGACCTTCAACAAACCGCTGAGCTGTCTGACTTCCTCTTCGACATTCATACCGCCAACCCCTAAACCCTGTAAAAACACAAAAGTCCCAATAGTTTATCGAACCCCGGCAGGTTCGCGAGATGGCGGTGGAAACAAGCCGTACCAGTGCAAAATCGCTAGCGTAAATACAAAAAGCCCGAGCAGCAATTCGCTGCTCAGGCTTTCGTTTTGCTGCTTTGACGAGTCTTGCTCCTCGTCGTCTTCGTGGTTCGGCGACCAGTCGTCGAGGATGCCGGGGTAGCTGGGCCAATCGTTGCCTCAGTCGCCGGGATGCACGACGGGATAGGGCGGCATGTTGGGGTAGTATTCGCAGGGATGGCCGGGTGGGAGGTTGTCGGGGGCGGAATAACCGGGCGGGACGTGGTAGGGGTGGTCCGGCGGCAGCCGCGGCCAGATGTGTGGTGGCAACGGGGACTCGATCACGACCGGTTCTTCCGGTCGCGGCGGCCAGTCGTAGTCGTCCGGCCACCACGGTGGGCGCGGACCTGGATCGGGTGTGACGGGTGGATAGTCGTCTGGCCACACCGGTGGCGCTGGTGGGAGCGGAGGCGTCAGGATGATCGGGCCGTCGGGTTCTTTTGGTTCGTACGGCGGATCGTCGCCGGGCGAATCAAAAGGCGGGACGAACGGGTACGGCTGCATCTCAGGTTCGTAGGGTCCGGGCGTGGCCATCGCATTGCACTCCGTTGCAAAGGATCGCGATGGACGAAGGCGGTGCGTTTGCTCGGGCACAAGCCGCACTGCGGGATGGCTTTGGTCTCGATGAACGTGCGAAGTTCATCGTCGGTGGCTTCGGGCGTGATCGCTTTGTAGTCCCAAAAAAGTTGCCACTGCGGGAGGTCGCGCAGATTCAGCTTCGCATTGAGGAAGAGAAGGTTCCAGGACTCAAAAGCAGTCAAGCGTGCGAGAGTCCGCATAGGGCAAGGCACCGTGAGCCGACAAAACCCGACAAGCTCATCCTGCTACAGTGGGTTTCGCCAGTTGGCTAGCGTGCACCGGCGGCCGACGCCGGCGTAGTTCCGGGCACATTTTTGCTTGCTCACTTCCGGCTAGCAGCGTTTTCGGCTTGTCGCCGCAGGTGCTCGATGTTCTGGGACAGGTGGGCGTAGTTGGATACCATTCGGGTCGATCGATGCCCCATCAGGTGCGACAGCGAAACAGTGTCGACAGAGCGGATCAGAGCGTTGGTCGCGTAGCTGTGCCTGGCCCCGTAGGCGATGCACCGGAACCCCGCTTTTTTCGAGATACGGATCATCGCTTGGACGAGGGCGTCTTTGGTGTAAGGGACTCCTTTCGTGTTTTTAAAGAGGACACCTTTCTCCTCCAAACGCGGAGCAACGATGTCTTTGGCCTCTGCGGTGAGGAAGATGACTCGCGAGTCGGTTTCGCCTTTGCTTTCGTCGGGCGGAAAAATGACGAGGTCATCGTGGACATGGCGTGCCTCAACGGTGCGACCTTCTTTCGGTCGGCACCCGGTCGACCAGAGGAAATTGATCAACGCGGCCAGTTGGGGGCTCGCGTACGACTGGATGATTTTCCACTGCTCGGGCGTGTAAACGATCTCTCGTCGCTTTCGCTTCGGTTTAACGATTTTGGGAATCGGGGATGCATGGAGGTATTCGTGCTCGACCGCCCAATTGAACATTCGCTGCACAACCGAAATGGCATCATTTTGGCTCGTCGTGACCCCGACGCCCTTCGACCAGTTCAAGACGTGGTGCTTCCTCAGGGCAGAGATTTTGAGCGTCTTACCAATCGCTCCGATGAAGCTTTTCAAGTAGAGGCGGTGATTGCTGTAGGTGCCGGCACTCCGATTTTCTTGGCACCAATCGAGGTACGACTGCGAAAGTTCGTACACGGTCGACACTTCCGCCGAGACCGCCCGGCGATTGAGCATCAATTGGTGGTACTTGTCGAACGCCGCCTCCTTCTCGGCCCCAAGCGTGGTACGTTGCCCGTCGATGGTGCAGACCCATCGCTGTTGCTGACTTTTCCAGTACGGTCGTGGTTCTCTTGGCATGGCTTCACCCTCAATGGTTCCTGAAAAGGGAACGGAAAGGGGAATACTACGCATTGCTTGCCGCAGGGAAACTTTCGGCGCACAAAAAAAGCCCGCACTTTGCGGGCTCTTTTCGAATGGACGATACAGAACTCGAATCTGTGACCTCCACGATGTCAACGTGGCGCTCTAACCAACTGAGCTAATCGTCCGTTTTGTCGGCTTGTGGCCGCCAAGGGTTAGATCGGGCATTCTGGTGGCTCGGGTTGAGCCGAGCCTTGCTGATCTGTCCGCGTAGTTTGGGGTGGAGATCTGAAATCGTCAAGATGGTTTGGTTCGGTGTTTTGAAGCGATTGTCCGGCGGGGAGACGACCGCGACATTTTGACTCCTGCGACCCGGTTGAACGGGCTGGGGTGGGGGGAGTGAATGGTTAAATCTTGCGTTTTCTGCAGTTTCACTGTTGACGCTTGCCACCCGCTCGTCGGATACTCTCGTGGTTGGGGTTGACATTTAGGTAACGTCGCCGGACAGGATTTCCTTTTCGTGCTGATGTTTATCTGACCGTTGACCGCTTATTTACCACTGGGTTTTGGACCTGGGGTGATTTTTCATTCCTTTTGCGCTGGTACGCCCACCGGCCGGAGAAGACAGCTTTTAGTGGCATTGGCACGAAAAAACACTCAGCCTGAGAGTCGCGACAGCGTACGCATCAACAACAATATCCGGATCACGCCCATTCGGGTCGTCAGCGAGGAAGGAGAGCAGTTGGGGATTATTTCCACCGACGATGCTCTTCAGCGAGCTCGCGATGCAGGCCTGGATCTTGTTGAAGTCGCGCCGGGTGAACGCCCGCCGGTTTGCCGAATCATGGATTACGGCAAGTACAAGTACGACAAAAACAAAAAGAAGAATACCGGACAGTCGCATACCAAGACGAAAGAAATTCGTCTGCGACCAAAGACTGGTGGCGAGGACATCCGGACCAAGATCCGCCAAGCTGAGAAGTTTCTCGAGCACAAGGACAAGGTCCAGGTCAGTGTCTTGTTCCGTGGTCGCGAAATGGCTCACATCGAAGAAGGCCGAAAGGTCATGGAGATGGTCATTGAGACGCTTAGCGCAATCGGCAAGGTTGAAACATCGCCTCAGCAGCACGGTCGTCGAATGATCTGCATGATTGCGCCTAAGTAGGAATCAGCAATTGGATTGGGGCGTTCGGTCTCTCTGGCCACGCCTAAAATCCCAAATTGTCTGGTACCGAGTATCCGAAACGAGGATTCGATGGCGACACTTGATGCGGTCTGCACGATCATGGCTCGGGTTGCGCCGTTACGGTTGGCGGAATCTTGGGATAATGTAGGTCTGCTGGCGGGTGATCGCGCAGCGAAGGTCGAGAAGATCATGGCCTGTTTGACCATCACGCCCGATGTGGTCGACGAAGCGATTGCCCAGAACGCTGACCTGATCGTGGTGCACCACCCGTTGCCGTTCAAGCCGATGGCCAAAATCACGACGGATTCTATTCCAGGCGCAATGCTGTGGAAGTTGATCGGCGCTAAAATTGCGATCTACAGTGCTCATACTGCATTTGATTCGGCAACCGGCGGAGTCAACCAGATGTGGGCCGAGGCATTGGGGCTGGATAGAATCCGGCCGCTAGTTGAATTGCCGATCGCAGCGGGCACAAAACAGGTGGGCTCGTCAATTGTCGCCGTTTCGTCAGGCCAAACTGTTGAAGGATCCGGGCGATATGGTCGCTTGCCGAGTCCAGTCACGCTGGAATCGTTAGCATCGATGGCGGGCGAAGTTAGCGGCGGGCCAAGGCCGCGTCTTGTCGGAGCGGCGGATCAGTCGGTGCAGGCGGTGGCGTTTGCGTGTGGCAGTGGCGGCAGTTTTCTTGCGGCTGCGAAACGTCGTGGTTGCCATGCTTTGGTGACTGGCGAGGCGACGTTTCACACTTGTCTCGAGGCACGGTCGATGGGTATCGGTTTGGTGTTATTGGGACATTTTCACAGCGAGCGATTCGCGATGGAGCGACTTAGCGAGGCGTTAGCAGCTGAATTGCCCGATTTGACCGTCTGGGCGAGCCGAGACGAGTGCGACCCGTTGCAACAGGCTGATTGAGAATCTGTTCCTGTCTCAGTGCAAGTGCGCAGAGTCCGGAGAGCGTACTTGCGGGGATTCCGCTGGTTGCGGCGGACCGAGTGAAATATTGGCCATCATCTAAATGTCTCTAGAATCAATCGGCCGGCATGGCGATTGCTTCGCTAGTACAGTCTGTGGGCCAAAAGGTGTTTTTGGCGTAGGTTCCAAGTGAGTAAGAAGATGGCTGAATCGAATATCCCCGACCGCAAATCGTCGCGTTGGCTGGCTGCACTGCCGGTTTACAACGAGGTTCAGTACGTTGCTGGGGTCTTAGATGAGGTCGTTCGCTATGCATCGGACGTATTGGTCGTGAACGATGGGTCGAGTGATGGAACGGCCGCAGTGCTGGATTCGCGTTCGGACGTTCACGTCATCCACCACCCCGAGAATCGCGGTTACGGCGCGGCGTTGATGACGGCGTTCGCTTATGCGATCGCCGAAGGGTACGAGGGTTTGGTGACGCTTGATTGCGACGGCCAACATCAACCCAAACGGATTCCCGAGTTCATTGCGGCCGCTTCGGATGCGGATATTGTCTCGGGGAGTCGTTATTTGAAGGTTTACGAAGGGGATGATGCGCCGCCGGAAGAAAGGTTGTTCATCAATCGTCGGATCACACGAGAGCTGAATCAGCGACTTGGTTTCAATTTGACGGACGCGTTCTGTGGCTTCAAGGCTTACCGAACGTCAGCGCTGTCGCAGTTGGAAATCACGGACGAAGGTTACGCGATGCCGTTACAATTGTGGGTCGAGGCGGCGGCAGCCGATTTGCGAGTGATAGAGATCCCGGTGCCGCTGATTTACTTGGACCTGGAGCGATCGTTCGGTGGCTCGCTTGATCATGCCGAGACACGTTTGCGATACTATCATCAGGTGCTCGATAGCGCGTTCGCGGTGGCTGCAGCGGATGGGCGGGTTTTCCCTGGTCGTGACGTTGCTCTGAGCATCTGATGGTCGTTTTTCAGTCACCGCTTGCTAGTTCGCCGCCCACGTCATCCTCAACGCCGGCATCACCATCTCGCCGATGCGATCCTTCCTTGAATAGCTATCGTCAATATCGAGCTCCCGTCGAAAACGGTTCGTCGTTGATCGAGCCGCCGTTGTCCGATGCCGCAGATTTGCTTGGCAGCAATGTGGCAAAATCGGCAGAGCAAGGTCCGTTTTGGGATTCGCTGCGAACGCGGGCGCGAGCCAGCTTGATCGAAGATGCGATTCGATACACGTCTGCTTATCGCGATACAAGCTGGGTCGACGTTGAATCGATCGGGCCGATCGTGATGGCTGGACATCAGCCATCGCTTTTTCATCCTGGCGTTTGGTTCAAAAACTTTGCGCTCGATGACATTGCTCGCCGCGTTGGTGGCATCGGTATTAATTTGGTAGTCGATAACGATGTGGCGTCGGGCAGTTCGATTCGTGTTCCCAGCGTGCGTCCACACGGTGCGACGGGTGCCGCGCAGCCTCACTATGAAGTTGTGTCCTACGACGAAGCCGGCGGCGGTGTTCCTTATGAGCAAACCACGGTCCGCCGCCGCGATCTTTTCGACCATTTCGATGAAGCGGTTGCCGAAGCGGTTTGCGGGGTGGTCGATGATCCGTCAGTCACGCGGCTTTGGCGGCATGCACTTTCAGCGATTGATCGATGCGGTGTGGCGGGATGCGCGCTAGCACAGGCACGTCACGGATTGGAAGGCGAGTTGGGCTTGCGCACGCTTGAGCTTCCTCTCGGCGTCGTTTGTCGGACAAGTGCGTACGCCGAGTTTGTGCTGGCGATTTTGACAGAATTGCCCCGCTTTCATGGCTGCTACAACGATTCGGCCGATCGCTATCGTAGCGCTCATGGGATCCGCAGCAGTGCACACCCGGTCCCCAACTTGGCCGAGCAGGACGGTTGGTTCGAAGCGCCGCTGTGGATCTATGGAAACGATTCGCCAGATCGAAAGGCAGCTTGGGTAAAGATGTCCGATGACCATTTGGTCATCAGTGATCGAGTTGCGGAGGGGCCGCGAGAATTGCGAATCGATGTGCGCCATCCAAAGCTGGCGGCGGAACAGTTGTCGAATTTGGTATCGCCGAATTTTAAGCTGCGTCCGCGAGCACTGGTGACAACGATGTACGCGCGGATGGTGCTTAGCGACTTGTTTTTGCACGGTATTGGTGGCGGCAAGTACGATCAATTGGGCGATCAAATTTGCGCTGAGTTCTTTCAGGTCGAACCGCTACAGTTCATGGTCATTTCAGCGACCATTCAATTGCCTGGTTTGGTGAAAGTGGACCACGACAAGCGGATTCGCAGCCTTCGCCGACAACTTCGCGATCTCGTTTTTCAACCCGAGCGGTTCGCTGACCGCGTCGACCTTGACGAGAATCTGTTAGCCCGAAAGGCTGAGCTGATTGCGATGGTCGCCACGCCCAAGTCGGGCGACTTGCTGGCTTCAAAGATGCCGGCCCCAAAGAAACAGTGGCACGACGAAATCGCAACGATCAACGCCGAACTTTCCAAGCAACTCGATCAGCTGCGTGGTCAGTTGCGTTCCGAGTTAGCAGAGAGTGAGCGAGCACATGCGGCCCAGCGTTTGATGGCTAGCCGCGAGCACCCGTTCTGTGTCTTTCCGATCGATTATCTGCAAACGACTTATGCGAAGTTGTTGGGGCAGGATTAGCCGTATCGCCGGTCGACGTCGGGGGCGCCGCAAATCGACTTTGGATAGTTTAGGTCGCCATTGCTGGCGGGGCGTTGGTAGCGGGATTTCGTCTAACGGTTTCCCACCAAGATTTGGCCGACTAGCAGCCAGACGAAGGTGAAGGTGAGGCCGAGGGCGGTGTGGATGGCGTCGACGTTCATAGCGGGCCTATTCTGAGAGGAAACGGGAGGGTTCTTGGCCCGTTCCATGGCCCGACTGCGCGGCATTTTCCGATTCTTGGAATGCTACGGTCGCTTCACTGCACGCCTATCCCGGCGCACATTGATAAGATCGGTTGCCCCGCTTGATAAACTGAGAAGAAAATCTTTAGGTTGTTACTGGTTGCCCAGTCGGCACAGCTTCCCACGCATTCAATCTGTTCTTGAACGTAATCACCATGACAAATTACTGGCTAATGAAAACCGAGCCGACAACGTTTTCAATCGATGATCTGGCTGCCGATCCCGATCAAACGACATGCTGGGAGGGCGTGCGGAATTACCAGGCTCGTAACTTGCTTCGCGATGATTTTTGTGTCGGCGATCGTGTTTTGTTTTATCACTCGGCGTGCAAGGAACCGGCTGTGGTCGGCACGGCGACGGTCGTTCGGGCTGGGTATCCCGACAGTCACGCGTTTGATCCCCGCAGTAAGTACTTTGACCAAAAGAGCAGTCCCGATAATCCGACGTGGTTCATGGTCGACATCAAATTGGATGAGAAACTCGAAAGTCCGGTGACGCTAAAGTCGATGCGAGAACGGGCGGGGCTAAAGGGTATGGTGCTATTGCAGAAGGGCAGTCGTTTGAGTGTCCAGCCGGTTAAGAAGAAAGAGTTTGACACGGTGCTGAAAATGGCGAACGGTTGAGAGCGTTAGGAGTGTTGGTCGTTCTCCTGCGGAGCTTAAATGCTCGTGTGGTACGATGAAACCAAGCGGGAGGGTAACGCGAAACGATAGCAGTGCTTGGTTTCGGCTCACTCGGTTTCGACTCCCTCGGGGCCCAGCAGAAAATAAGTGTCCAGCACGGCAGTCCTTTTTTGCGACGTCTGTACCACCTTTTTGCCATTATCCGTTTTTTCTTCTTGATGAGTCGTAGTGATGGATGCGAAACCGATGAACGCCGATCAGTTGAACGAAAAGTACCGTGTTGAGGGTCTGCGATTTGTGGACGGTAACGGCGGTTTGGTCAAAGCTGTGGTGGATACCGGTGTTTGCACCGGAGAAATCTACATGCACGGTGCGCACGTGACTCATTTTCAACCTACCGGGCACCAGCCCGTGCTGTGGGTCAGTAAGCAGTCGGTGTTCGAAGCTGACTGTGCGATTCGGGGAGGCGTGCCGATTTGTTTTCCTTGGTTCGGCCCTCGAGTTGGGCATCCCCAAGCACCCGGCCATGGTTGGGCGCGGACTCGGTCCTGGGACGTCGCGACGGCGTCGGTGCGAGATGATGGCGCCATCGAGATGGTGCTAAGCACCGTGATCGAATCGTTTTTTCTGGCCTTTACGGTTCGTTTTGGCGAGACGCTGTCGATGGAATTGCAAGTGAAGCTGTCGTCTGATGCCACCGCGTCGGTGTCGTTCGAAGAAGCCTTGCACACCTACTTTGCGGTGTCAGACATCAAGAGCATCAAGATCAACGGTTTGGAGATGGCTGGATACATCGACAAGGTTGACGGCGACGCGACAAAAATGGAAACGGGATCACCCATTCGTTTCGATGGTGAATGTGATCGAGTTTACTTGGACACGACATCCACTTGCCAAATGACTGATCCCGGCAAAAAGCGAACCATCGAGGTCTCAAAGACTCATTCGCACAACACGGTGGTTTGGAATCCGTGGATCGAAAAGAGTGCCCGGATGGCTGACTTTGGCGATGATGAATGGAAGTCGATGGTCTGTATCGAAACTGCCAATGTTGGTGACCAGGCGATCGAGTTGTTGCCCGGCCGGTCGTATTCGATGACCGCCCGGATCGCAGTTCGTGAAATGAACAAATAGGCGCGGCTGGTAACTTGCCTCGTGAGTGTCCAAAGTCATTCGTTTGCAAGCCATTGGCATACAAAAAAAGGCACGCCGCAAAGTACTGCGACGTGCCTTTTGTTTTTTAGTTGTCAGCAACCGAAGTTGTCTTCAACTGAGTCGGGGCGACATGATTCGAACATGCGACCTCCTGGTCCCAAACCAGGCGCTCTACCAGGCTGAGCTACGCCCCGTGTCTTTCGGTCCATCGCTTTCGATCCGTTGATAGATCGTTTGACTCGGACAGTTTGATTCGCTGACCAGCTTTTGGGAAGCCGTTTTCCTCAAACGTTCGCACAGATTAGCTGACGGAAGGGTTTTGCGAAAGGTTCACTTCGAGGATGATTTTCGTATTCTTTTGACGGGCGAATTTTCAGGCCGGCCGACAGCAGTTCAGTGCGTTTTGAATACGGAATTTACGGCAAATGCGAATCTTGGTGACCGGCTGCGGCGGCTTCTTGGGCAGCGAAATTGTTCGCCAATTGATCGATCGCGGCGATGAAGTGGTCGGAATTTCTCGGAAAGATTATCCCGATTTGGTGCAAGCCGGGATGAAGTCTGTCCGTGGCGACTTGGCCGACGCGGATTTTGTTAGGTCGGCAATCGCGTCGGACGATTCGGGCCGTCGGTTTGATGGCGTCGTTCACACCGCCGCGGTCGCGGGCGTTTGGGGGCCGTGGGATTACTTTTATCGCAACAATACATTGGCCACTGAGAATGTGATTGCTGCGAGCAAGGCGGGCTGCGTTGAGCGGTTGATCTTTACCAGCAGTCCCAGTGTCACCTTTGCCGGCGAACATCAGCAAGGCGTCGATGAATCGGAACCGTACCCCACCAAGTGGCTGTGTCACTATCCGCATACCAAGGCGTTGGCAGAGCAAGCAATTCTGGCGGCCGATCAAGTGGGAGGAATGCGAACCGTTTCGCTGAGACCGCATTTGATATGGGGCGAAAACGACCCGCATTTACTGCCTCGGATGTTGGACCGGGCTCGGCGCAAGCGGCTTCGGATTGTCGGCGACGGCAAAAACCGAGTTGATACGGTTCATGTCATCAATGCGGGGGCGGCTCACTTGGACGCTCTCGATGCGCTTGGTCGCGATTCCGATCGGGCGGCCGGGCGGGCCTACTTCATCGCTCAGGACGAGCCCGTCAATTGCTGGGATTGGATCGCCGAAATATGTCGGATTGGCGGAGTAGAGCCACCTCAGAAGCGGATCTCGGGCCCGGCGGCTTATCGTCTAGGTGCCATGCTTGAGATGGTTTATCGAGCAATCGGCAAGACAGACGAGCCGCCAATGACGCGTTTTGTCGCAGCCCAGTTGGCCTGCGATCACTATTTTGACATTTCCGCTGCCAAGGATCGGCTGGGGTACCAAGTTCGGATCGGAGTCGATGAAGGACTCGAGCGATTGCGGCAGTCGTGGCAAAGTAGATAGGCATGGCGGTTCCTTGTCCTTAGCCGGCCGAGCGGGACGTTCAGGCAGAGTTCTCTCGATGTATCCGGGCGTTGCCTAAAAAGGTTGGCGGCGTTAGCCTTTGCCGTTACTTTTGAGGGTACGATTCGGTAATTGGAGTCGCCCCATGACCGTAACTAGAAATACAAATCCGTGATCGCACCCAGCCGCGCCTCCGAACTGCCAGATCATCAACGGATCGTTATCACCGGAATCGGTTTGACGGCTCCGAATGGAAATGACTGGCAATCTTATCGCAGCGCCCTCCTCGAAGGCCGCAGCGGCGTTAGCCCCTACGAAATTCGTTATTTCGGCAAGACACTGGCCGGGATTTGCGATTTTGACACGCTGCGTTACCAATCCAAAAAAGACATTCGCCGCGGCACGCGTGCGGGCAGCGTTGGAATCTACGCTGCCAATGAAGCCGTCAAGCACTCGGGACTCGACTGGGAAAACGTCGACAAGTCGCGGGTCGGCATCTATGTCGGTGTGACTGAGCACGGAAACGTCGAAACCGAAAACGAAATCTTCTTGATCAAAGGTTTCGATTACGACACCAACTGTTGGTCGCACCATCACAACCCGCGGACAGTCGCCAACAATCCGGCTGGCGAAATCGCGTTGAATATGGGGATCACCGGTCCTCACTACACGATCGGCGCAGCTTGTGCGGCAGGTAATGCTGGGTTGATCCAAGGTGCCCAGATGCTGCGGTTGGACGAATGTGACGTTGCAATCGCTGGCGGAACCAGCGAAAGCATTCACACGTTTGGAATTTTCGCCAGCTTCAATAGCCAAAACGCACTGGCCACCAATGAAGATCCGACTAAGGCGTCTCGCCCGTTCGACGTCAATCGAAACGGAATCGTGGTTGCCGAAGGCGGATGTCTCTACACGCTTGAACGACTCAGTGATGCGAAGGCTCGCGGTGCGGATATCATCGGCGAATTGGTCGGATACGCGATGAACACCGATGCGACCGACTTTGTGTTGCCCAACCCTGAACGACAAGCCGAATGCGTTAACTTGGCGCTGAAGCGGGCCGGATTGGCCGCCGACCAGATCGACATCGTCAGTACCCACGCCACTGGCACCAGCAGCGGTGATTCGCAAGAATGTTTGGCCCTCCGCAATGTTTTTGGAAATTGCACCAACACGCGAATCAACAATACAAAAAGCTACATTGGCCACGCGATGGGGGCGGCGGGTTCACTTGAATTGGCTGGTAACCTATCGTCTTTCCAAGACCGAGTGGTTCATCCGACGATCAATGTCGATGAACTGGATCCCAATTGTGCACTGCCCGGACTCGTCCTAAACGAATCGCAGGAGGTCGCCAAAGTCGACTATATCTTGAATAATTCGTTTGGAATGCTTGGCATCAACTCGGTCGTGATCATCGGCCGGGTTTGATGTCCTGTCCGATCCGACCAAGACTTCAACGCGTTTACTTCCAACCTTTCTGAACATCCATCGTCGGAACCGACGTTTGGGGAGCCACCTAAGCGATGACGCCAGCCGAAATTCGAGACGAAATTCTAGACATCCTCGAGGACATCTCGCCGGACGACGACCTTGACGGTCTGGACGACGAGAAGGCGTTTCGCGAGCAACTAGAACTCGACAGCATGGACTTTCTGGATATCGTGATGGAGTTGCGAAAGCGACACCGCGTTCAGATTCCTGAGGAAGACTATGGCCATTTGGCAAGCATGCAGTCGACGGTCACCTATCTTGAACCGAAGATGAAAGACATTGTTAAGTCTTAAAACGCGGGGTGTTCGACAGCGCCTGGTCTTGGGGGCTGTTTGATGGTGCGTGCGGCGGTCGTCGACTGAGCAAGAAGGAGGCTGGCGTGATGTATGCTCGGTTTCGAATCGTACTTTTAAACGCGATGATCAGTGTCTGCGTAATATCGCCCGCTCAATCGCCCATTCGCAGCCGCAAAGAACTGTTGCGTGATCCCAGTGACGCTGGAATTGGCCTCAGTCTGCCGCGATATCGAGACTACAAACCGGCTGCCGATCTTCAAAAGCGTCGCGATCATTTTGCCGAGCTAGGACTGATTCATCCTGGTTTCGCTGGTCGTGGCTTTGCCAGCCAAGGACTCGGCGCGTTCTACCTCGATTTGAATCGACTCCTACTAGATCCCTGGTTTGTATCCGGTTATCGGCCAGTGCCTTGGTGTCCGCCGCCGCTGTATCGGCCGGCTTGGGATGGTGATTTCCAAAATCGGCCTCCGGTCGGACTTTGGCAGCCCTGAGCCCATATTGCGACAGCCGCGCCATCATTGTGACGTCGCTGGTTGGTCGATTACCGACACGAGCCCTCAGAGAGAAAAAATTCGAGTAAAAATTTGTTTCATGTCTAAAGTGTTTCACAGAAGTGACTTACGATAGAACCCGGTCAATGATGACGACGGGATGTTCGATGTTTGGCGTGATCGATGCTTTGTAATCGAAAGACCCTCCCGCAGGAGACTTTTCCTGCACAAGAAACACTTGCTTGGCTCGGTCACTGACCGCAGCGAGCTCTCGAATGAAAGGCACCCCCCAAGATGTTTACGCTCACCAAATGGATGGTGGCACCGCTGCTTGCCGCCGGATTGATGTTCGCTGCAGATACTCCAGCCGCTGATGCTGGCGGATTTTCGATTTCGATCGGAAACGGTGGATTCGGCTACAGCAACTACAACTCGTATCGCCCTAGCTATGGCGGCCATTACAACTCGTACCGCCCATCCTATGGAGCGCGGTACGGTCATGTCCCCAGCTATCAAGTTCCTCGGTATCAATCATATCGAAGTAACTATGGCGGGCATTACGATTATCACCCGACCCAAGTTGTGCCTCATGGAAATCACTACGATGTTTATCCAGGTCACTACGACTACCACCGCGGACCCCACTACGGTCATCACTAGTCACGGGTGTTTGGCAGCCGAGTGGTTTTCGGGTAACGAAGCTCGTCACGGGTTTCTGCCAAGCTAGTAATTTGCCGAAAGTTTTGACGACTTTCGCGGTGGAACTTGCCGGGGGAAAGGACTGTCACTGGCTGATCGCCAGGACCCGCGTTGCGCCTCGCTGGCATTGTGGTGGTGAAGACGGCGATACGATTGCGGTTTATGCTGGAGGGACAGGAACTTCCTTGTCCCTCCTGCACCCGATCGCGTCTCGAGATTCCCAACGATGCTTCCTAACGACAAGCGTTATCGGTTCGGCGGGTTTCTGTTTCTCGGATCGCTTTCGGTTTTCTTTGTCGCCAGCATTTTGCTGTATGGAATCTATGCGTATTCTCGACGGGACGATTTGCAGAGCACGGTGCCATTGCCGCCCAGTTTTTTGGTCAGCACCGTTTGCTTGATTTTAGTTAGTGGTTTGGTCCATTGGTCCACGCGGTCGGTTCGCCGGGATCAACGATGGGTGACAACCTTCTTGTTGGTAATCAGTGCGTTTGCGGCAACGCTCTTCATGGGCGTGCAGTTTTTCGCGATGAAGGAAATGTTGTCCGGCCCGGCACTGCGCGGCGGTACAGGCAAGGGTGTCGCCGGGATGGTGGCGGTACTGGCACTGCTGCATGCACTGCACGTTGCCGGAGGCGTGGTCTCTCTTGGAATCGTGTCGATTCGGTCCGGACTTGGAAAGTACGATCACGAACGTCATTGGCCAGTCGATTTTTCGGCCCAGTACTGGCACTTCTTGGATGGCGTTTGGTTGTGCATGTTGGTCGCATTTTGGTGCACGACCGGCGGTTTTGGGTTTTAGTGCTCCGGTTGCCTCGGCGTCGATTCAGCGAGGCTTCATTTCTTTAACGATCGACGCCGCTTCGATTGCATTGTCGATTACTGTGGACCAGTCTTGAGTTCGGATTTGGCTTCGTGGCGCGATCCATGCCCCGCCGATCGCGGTGATGTCGTCGTGGTATAAATAAGCGGTCATGTTTGACGGATTGATCCCCCCCGACACAAAGAACTTCAGGCCAAGGTGCTCGAACGGCATCACCATCGTTCGCAAGTACTTGATGCCGCCGATGGGTTCGATCGGAAAAATGTTCAGTTGGCGGCAACCCCAATCGATCGCCGTTTCCATCTCGGTCGGTGTGATTACGCCTGGCGCGAATGGGAGTCCGCATTGTCTGGATTCAAGCACAACGTTGCGTGAGAGTCCCGGTGCAACGCCGAAGGCCGCGCCCGCATCGATCACTGCACTGACTTGGTTGGAATTCGAGATCGTGCCCGCGCCGACCAGCATCTCAGGGACCTCGTCACGAATTCGTCGCATCGCGTCGATCGCCACCGGTGTCCCCAAGGTGATTTCCATCACATCGATACGGCATGCTAATAGCGATTTCGCAAGCGGAACCGCAGCGTCGGCGTCATCGATCGTTACCGCCGCGATTGCGGCACAGTTGCCGATTCGGGCGATCAGTTCGGGCGGAAAATCGGCTTGGTCTGTCATGGCGGCTTGTCCGTTGATTTTGTAAGTCGTTTAGGGGCGAGAGCGAGTGAAGCAGTTTGCGTGAAAAACGAAACTCAAGGTGTTGCGGTTCGTAGTTCCAGCGGATTGATGTCTGCCGAAGTCGCCTTGCGAAGTGACTCGATGCCTGAGGCGGTCACGTTGGTCCGCTGCACATCAACGCTTTTCAATTCTTGCATTGCCGAAATTTGGGGGATCGATTCGTCGGTGATCTGGGTTCCAGTCATCCAAAGGACTGACAGCTTCTTCGCCGGTTCAATCGCAGCGATCACGCGGTCATCCGTTCTGGTCCAACTGAGGTCGAGTTCGCGTAGATTGACGGCGTTTCCAATCCAATCAGTCAAGTCTGAATCGACCTGTGTTGCTTCGAGTGTCAGTTGTTCAATTTTTCGCGGCGACGCAGCGATACCTCGCACAGCATCGTTTCCGATCGGTAAACGGGCTAGGTCGAGCCACGTCAGTTCCGGTTGGACGCCGATCGAAGCGATTCCCTTTTCGGTCACTTGGCAACCGGCCAAGCAAAGCGATTCAAGTGAACGCACCGGAGCATTGTCGATAAGGGTTTCGTCGTCAATCGCCAGAAAAGCTCGCGTGTTTTCGTCGCCCGATGGATTTGGTGATTTTGCGTCGGGCAGTTTGGCTTTGACGTCGTACAGGTTGGCTAATTGTTGGTACACCCAAATCCGATCCGAAGCATTACCATCGTCCATCAAGCGATGAGTTTGGGTGATTGCGTGCGCGTACCAGCGAGCGATATCGCCGCGTTTCTGTGCGGCTAAGCGGCCGTCGATTTGCAATTCGTCGATTGACATTTGATCGCCACCGACCAGGGTGCGGTAGCGTCCAAACTGCAGCCGTGGCGAATCCCAGCCGCCGACGGTTGCGAACGTGTCGCCGACAAAGAGTGATTCAAAATAACCCGCGATACCCTCGACGAGCCAGAATCCCGATTGCTCGCCCGGCATCGATCGGCCCAGTCCGCTGCGCGTGGCTTCGCGGAAAAGTTGATGAACCAGTTCGTGCCGCCGGGTTGCAGCGTCATCGTTTTCGGACGCGTACAAGAACATCGTTTTTCGGACATCGCTATAGAAGCCGGTCGAACGCTCGATTCCTGGTACATCACGGCTTAGCACGCGTGCGTACTCGCTGGCGTCGCGAAACAGAACGATTCGCAGTTTTCGTTTGGTCGAAAGACGACTTGGGTGTTCGTCCAAATACGAAGCTACGGATTGGTCGGGTTTGAGTTGCTTTAGCATCACGGTGACTTGGTCGCTTGCTTCCCAGATCGGGAAGAACATTTGGGTCCAAGCCCAATAGCATCGTTCCAGATCTTTCGCGACGGCGGCCGAGTCCGATTTTCCAGCTTGGCTATAGATGACAAAGTGAGGCGTTTCGACTTCGGCGTAGGTTCCGGGACGCCATCCCAGCCAAGTTGGCGCCGATCGACTGCGTTTGGCCGACCAAGTCGGAGCGTCGCCGAGTGGCAGCCCCAGCATCCGGCGAATCGGCGTGGCGGAAGGGTCGGCATGGTGCGACTGCCACACTCGCAGGTAGGCATTCCATCCGGCGTTTTGGGAATCACCGAGAGCTTCGGCAGGATGCTGTACCGCTATCAATCGAGCGTTTGGGGCATGGTTTGCGGCCAGCGGAATGTAAACAGTCGTCCGGTCAACGTCCGCTGCTGCAACGTCCTTATCCATGGCGACGGCAAACAAAAGCCAAGCCAAGGTAAAAAACACCGCGGTCGTTTTCCCCATCGCATTGTTCCTGTTGGTTAAACTGCACACGACGAGCGATCCCGGCTCGTTTTCGCCGTCCAGTATGGCGGTCGAACTCCGCTCTGACACCCACCAAGATTTTGCCATGCCGATGACACGCTATGTCCTAAGTTTTTGTTTGACCCTTGTATGTGCGGGGCCGTTGATAGCGGCTGATCGCAACATCTTGTTCATTATTGCCGATGACGAGAGTCCCACGCTTGGTTGTTACGGCGATGCCGCTGCGAAAACACCAGCAATCGACGCGATTGCCGCTGACGGGATGGTTTTCCGCAATGCCTTCGCGACGACCGCATCATGCAGCGCCAGTCGAAGTGTTGTGATGAGTGGTGTGCACAACCACCGAAATGGCCAGTTCGGACACCAGCATCATTATCACAAGTTTTCATCGTTTCACGATGTCGTCCGTTTGGCTTTGCCACAAGTCCTTAGTCGAAAAGGGTATCGCACCGGACAGATTGGCAAGTATCACGTCGCACCGGAAGCCGTTTTTCATTACGAAACTTATCTTCAAGCCAACTCTCGGAACGCCGTCGAGATGGCAGAAGCGAGTCGTGAATTCATCACCGATGCGACTGACGATCGCCCGTTCATGCTTTACTTTGCGACGTCCGATCCGCACCGCGGCGGTGGTGTCGACAAGACATCCAAATCGGAACTCAAACCCGACTTGTTCGGCAACAAACCCAAGCGTGGCTCGTATCCGGGGGTGGAAGAAGTTTTTTACGATCCGGCCGATGTGGTCGTTCCCCCGTTTCTGCCCGACACAAAGGAGACGCGTGAAGAGCTTGCCCAGTACTACCAGTCGATCGCTCGAGTCGACCAAGGTATCGCTCGTTTGGTCGAGATTTTGAAAGAAGCCGATCTGTACGACAAAACAATGATTGTGTTCACCAGCGATCACGGCATGGCCTTCGCCGGTGGAAAGACAACTGTCTATGAAGGTGGTCTGCGCGTTCCGATGGTTGTTCGGGATCCTTATCAGTCAAAGCGTGGTGTCGAAAGTGACGCGATGCTTAGCCACATCGACATCACTCCGACGCTGTTGGACTTTGCCGGTGGATTGGATCCAAAAACCAATGGGCCGATAAACCCGATCAATGCCAGGAAGTTTTGGAACGATCGTGACGAAGCGGTCAAAGACAACCGTGACGGCGGCGATAACTTTGATTCGTATCAGGGCAAGTCTTGGTTGCACTGTCTAGCGAATCCCGACGAGGCACACCATGAATCGATCTTAGCGTCGCATACTTTCCACGAGATTCAGATGTACTATCCGATGCGAGTCATTCGAGACTCGAAGTACAAATTGATTTGGAACATTGCTCACCCGTTACCGTTTCCCTTCGCATCGGATCTTTGGGCGGCCAGCAGTTGGCAGGCTCAGTTGATCAAGGGCAACGATGCCCCCTACGGCAACACGACGGTCGGGCGATACGTCCAACGTCCTCAGTTTGAGTTGTTCGACATTGCCGCAGATCCCGATGAAACGACGAACTTGGCCGATAGCCCAGGGCATGCGGATGTCTTGGAAGCCTACAAAGTGAAGCTAAAGGCGTTGCAGAAAGAAATGCAAGATCCGTGGATCATGAAGTGGGACTACGAGTGAGTTAGAACTGTCGTTGAATCCGGATCGTTCTTGAAGTCACCGCTGATCGTTGCTGCGTCTTTCCCTTTCAAGCTTGAACGGGAAAGACGTTTCGGTGGTCTGTCAAGAATAGAGCCAGGGTGCTCTGAAGTCCGAATTCTCAGAAGAAATCGGGGCTTAGAAATCGACGATCTCTAAGTCGTCGCGTAGTTCAATCAGTTCGTCCAGCACGGCGAAGCTGATCGACGTGTTGGCGACCTGCAGTTTCTTAAGTTTCGGCAGTGTGCTTACTTCTTGAAAAGTCTTGTCGGTCAGTTTCGTGCCGCTGACGTTGAGTTGTTCAAGGTTCTTGAATTGCATCAGAGTAGGTAACGACTTGTCAGTGATTTTGGTCGAGCGAACGTCTAAATTGTTCAATTTGGTTAACTTGCTGAACTCGGCAAACGCTTCGTCGTCGAGCTTCGTCTCCCAGAGGCTAAGCAAGGTCAAGTTCGACAACCGACCGATCATTTTGAATCCCTCGGTGGTAACCAAGCGGCATTCGCTGATGTCTAGGAAATCAACCTTCGGCAATGCTGCAATGATTGCCATGCCAGCGTCGTCAAGGGACGAGTCGCGAAGTTCAAGCCTTTGCATTTTGGTAAGGCCTTGAATGTTTTTTAGGCCTTTGCCCGTCACGTCGGTGCCTCGGATGCGCAGGCGTGTCATGTCTTTAAAGTTCGCGACCGCTGACATGCCTTCGTCGTTGATTTTGGTGTAGTCCATTTGCAGCGACTTCAGATTTGGATTTTTCGCAAGCGCTTCAAGCGTTGCGTTTGTGATCGTCGTGCAGTAGTTCAGATTCAACGAAGTCAGTGGCAGTGCTGCCAATCGAATCGCACCTTCGTCGTTGATCTTTGCCTTTTCAAGTTGAACATCCGTAAGCGACGTCAGTTTGGCCAGCGAAATGGTGCCGGGGTCCGAGATGTTTGTGTTTCGCAAGTCGATCGCGCGAATCTTCGACAGGCCTTCGATGTTGGTCAGACCTTCGTTGGTGACAGTGGTTCGCCGCAGCAACAAGACCTCTAACGTTTGGGTCTCCTTGATTGCGGCAAGGGCACCATCGCCGGCACCCGAGTCGGATAGGTCAAGTCTCTTGAGTCCCGTCAATTTCGACAGCACCGTCAAGCCTTCGTCCGATAGTCCTGGGCCCGACAACGTCAATTCTTGCAGACTGTTCAGGCCGGCCAGATTCTCCAATGCCGAATTGCCGCCTTCCGAAACGACACCGGATACTTTGTTGACGTTCCCGACCGAGTTTTTCACCAAAGTGAAACCCGCATCGGAGAGTGTTTTGACGGCGTCGGCATCATCCGGTTCGGCCACGGGCGCCGGTTTCGAAGGTGTCTCAGCACTGAGCGAAACGTCTGCCTTGGAAACCGTATCTGCCGATTTTTGGCATCCGATGGAAATGATGGAAAGCGTCGCCGTGAAGAAAACGACGGTAAAAATGGGCAAACGAACGGTCATTTCAGATCTTTATCAGCGTCAGGGGGGGAGGCGGTGGGTGCGTGCGCGAACGCATCTTCATCGAGCGAGTTTCTATGATGGGGCCGAAGAGAATGATTGTCTACCTATTCAGCCCTTGTTATCGTGTTAGTGTGAATTGGATGCACCGCAGAGCGTGTGTCCTCCCATGTACATCGATTGCATGGGTTCTGAGCCTCTCCCCCACTGTTTCCCACCGATCTGAAAGATTTTGAATGAGCAAGAAGTCTACGCGTCGAACATTTTTGGGCCGGTCAGCCGCGCTGACGGCGACTGCCGGAGTTGGTTACTTCTCGAGCACGACTCCGCGATTGTTCGCTGAAGAAACACCGATGCAAAAGTTGTCGGCAGCTTGCATCGGCGTCGGTGGCAAGGGCGGCAGCGATACCAGTCACATCGCCGATAACGGCGTCCAAATTGTTGGCCTGTGCGATGTCGATGGCGACACGTTGACCAAGAAGGGACGCGAGTTTGTTGATGCAAAGCAATTCAACGACTTCCGCGAAATGTTGGACCAACTTGGCGACAAGACGGACATTGTTACCGTTAGTACGCCTGACCACACGCACGCTGTTGCCGCTGTGAAGGCGATGCGGATGAAGAAACATGTGTACTGTCAAAAGCCGTTGACATGGTCGATTGCCGAAGCTCGTTTGATGCGAGAAACGGCTGAAGAGACTGGCGTTGTTACTCAAATGGGCAACCAAGGCACCAGCCAAGACGGTCTTCGTGAAGGCGTCGAAGTGATCCGCAGCGGCGCGATCGGCGATGTCTCGGAAGTTCACATTTGGAGCAATCGTCCGGTGTGGCCGCAGGGGCAAGGTCGTCCCGCGGGTTCAGACCCAGTGCCAGAGAACTTAAACTGGGACGGTTGGATCGGCCCAGCACCGATGCGTCCTTACAAGGCTGGTGCCTATCACAGTTTCAACTGGCGCGGTTGGGTCGACTTTGGCACCGGCGCGTTGGGCGACATGGCTTGCCACACCACGAACTTGTCGGTGATGGCCCTGAACTTGTGGGATCCGATTGCGATGACCGCAATCAAGAACCAAGGTATTGTCGAAGGCGAAACTTTCCCCGGCAGCTCGGAATTGATGTTCGAGTTCCCAGAACGAGATGGTTTGCCTGCTTGCAATTTCCACTGGTACGATGGCGGCAACTTGCCGCCCGATCGCATCACCAGCCAACTGCCGGCGAGCTTCCGTAGTCGTATCGAGGCACTGAAGAACGATCCTTCGCAACGCAAGACCAGTGGCGCTGTTGTCGTTGGCAGCAAAGGCATCTTGTTTTCGCCTGATGATTACGGCGGGCAGTACGTCTTGTTGCCGAGCGAGCAGTACGTCGACTTCAAGCCTCCAGCACAAACGTTGCCGCGGATTCCGTTTGATAGCGGAGTGGACGAGCGTCAGAAGTGGGAATTTGTAAGTACCATCAAGGGCGAGTACGAGCCAGGAACGATGTCGAACTTCGGTTATGCCGGACGTTTGACCGAAACCATTCTGGCCGGCAACTTGGCAATGCGTGCTGGCGAAGGACAACGCATCGAATGGGATGCTAAGTCGATGACGAGTCCGAACGTTCCTGAGATCAACCAGTTTGTCAGCCGCGATTATCGTGAAGGCTGGGCGCTGGAAGGCTTGATGGAAGCCGCAAACGCGTAACTTCGGTTTCAAGTTCAAACCAAAAACAAAACCCGGTACGTCATCGACGTGCCGGGTTTTTTCTTGGCTAAGTCAAATGGGTTGCGGCTTATGGTTCGGCGAAAGACTTCGTCGTCGCTTTGAAACCCGCAGACCCTGGGATCGCTGAGCTACGTGGCTGGTTGGGGCTCTGGTGGCTTCGTCAACAATGAAACCACAATCAACGTTGCAAATGCCAGCGGAATCGTAACGATCCCTGGTTGACTGAACGGGGCAATCGCGTCGGCCGCGTCCCATCCGTAGACCTTGGCGTAAGTGTCAGCGGACAACAGAATCCATCCGAGCGATGATGCTGCACCGACGACCACGCTGGCAATGATGCCTTCTTTGGTCGTTCGCTTCCAAAATAGCAACATCACCAGTGCCGGTAAGTTGGCACTCGCTGCGATACTGAAGGCCCATCCAACCAGATAGCTCACATTCAATTCTTTGAACAGAATGCCCAGGACAATCGCGATTGCACCGACCAGGACGGCGGCGATTTTCGCGACGCGAACTTGTTGATGACCTTCGAGTTCAATGCCCAGGACGCCTCCGATTAAGTCGTGCGCAACTGCACCGCTGCTGGCCAGAATCAATCCGCTAACGGTTCCTAGCACGGTCGTGAATGCAATCGCGGAAATGACCGCAAACAGCCACGGGCTCATGCTGCGGGCTAGCAGTGGTGCCGCCATGTTGGAATCGGTCAAGTCAAGCGATCCGCTGACCATGGCACCGAGTCCGAGGTAAAGCGTCAGCACATAGAAGAAGCCAATCGTGGCAATCCCAACGATCGTGCTTTTGCGAGCCGCTGCACCGTCTTTGACTGTGTAGTAGCGAATCAAGATATGTGGCAACGACGCGGTGCCGCAAAACAAAGCCAACATCAACGACAGGAAGTTCAGCTTGTCCGTAAAGTTGTCACCGCGAATTCCGGCGAACGTTGGGTGGGAACCAGGACGTAGCACTTCGGCGCCCGGCGTAGGCTTTTGGTAGTAGACCGTCGTTTGTGATTGATCGTCGTGTGTGATCGATTCTTTTCCCCATAGCACCACCTCGCTGTCGCGTAGCGTGTTAAGAAACTCGATCGGACCCAGGGGCCCTGTTTCCGTTTCGTCACCGGGAAGTTTTGTGATTTGACCAACTGGGCGAAGTTGCTTTTCGCGAGGCTCGGTGCCAAGCAGCGCACCGTCGATCACTTTCTGGCCGTCTTTGGTCGTGATCGTCTGTGCTTGCTTTAACACCACTTGGTCCGACCCGTCGACCGCCTCGATACGGTAGATGTCAAATCCTGCTTCGTCCTCGCTTGATAACCGAACATAAGGATGGTCCTGCCAGCCATCGGCGGTCGGGATTACGCCTCGGCCGTCAATCGTCGTTCCCGACAGTTCAGTTTGGGATATTGGGCCGATTGTTTCGAACGATTCGTTGTCGGTTTTTAGCCCTTTGTTTAACAGCATCACGACCAAGACTGCGCTGAAAATGACTAGCAAAGATCCTTTCAAGAACTGCACATAGGTCGTCGACACCATACCGGCGGTGACGACGATCACGATGACAACGACGCCAACCATCACGACACCAACCCAGTGCGGGTAACCCAGCAGCGGTTGGATCAGAACGCCGGCGCCGACCATTTGCGGAATCAAGTAAAAGACGCTGACGACCAAAGTGCTGATCCCGGCGGCGGCTTTGATACCGCGAGAATTGAATTTTGCATCCAATGCATCGGCGAACGTAAATCGGCCAAGGCGTTTCATCGGTTCGGCGATCACAAACAGCGCCACGATCCAGCCGGCCAAGTAACCGATCGAATACAGGAATCCGTCGTACCCATAGGTCGCGATCATTCCGCAGATGCCAAGGAACGACGCCGCGGACAGATAATCGCCTGCGAAAGCAACGCCGTTGATGGCCCATGGAATTTGGCCGTGCGCAGCGAAGTAACCTTCGGACGATTTTGTTTTTCGACCTAAAAAGAAACTCAGTCCCACCGTTCCGAAAACGAACGCCAAGAAGACCAACACTGCCATCATCGAAGGTTCGTAAATCACTTGGCGGCTCCCTTCTTGGTCGGATGCGTCGGTGATTCGGCCGGCTGTTGGATCGGTTCGGTACGGCACATCATGCCGTAGATCAACGCCATCACCAAAGCCGCCACGATTAGTCCGAATCCGTACACAATCGCTAGGTTCAGGCCAGCTAAAACGATCGTGTCCATCGTTTCGGCAAAGAAGGTGCTCGTCAGTACAAAACCGACGTACAGCGCCGAATAGATCGCAAAGAGCAACAGCCCAAGTCGCGAGTTGTAGCGACGAGCTGCCGTCGCCTCAGATTCAGAATGGTCCATGCCGCAAGTGACGTTTCGATAAAGGTAACGGAGATGAAATCGGAAGGTTCACCGTTATACCAGTTCGAAACCTTGCTGGTGGTTTCGTCGGCTCTATAGCTTCGGCAGCTGTCGCTTGGGAGCCTTCTTGAGCATCCGAGCCTTGTCGTCTTTGGGGGGCGCGTTGTTATTATTGCCACCTCCACCAGCGTTCGGTTTGGGCGGTGTCAGGTCCGTGAACTCCTCTTTCCAGACCCAACCAATCGGTACCGCAAGTTCTTCGTTTGCCAACAACGCCCACGGTGTGCCGGGGTGCTGTTCGACCACATCGGTCAACAGTTCACGTGCCGTATCGGCTTCGCTTTTCCATTTACTGCCGACGGAGATCTCGTCGCTAGGTTGCAAAATCCATGTGTTGTTTTTGGCATCCTTGAACGCCATTCCTAGTTTTCCGCGGGCAAGCATCGCGTTGTAGGTTTCCGTCCGAACCTTTTGCGCCAACACGCGTCCCATCGCCAAGTCGAAGCCTGCTTTCCAACGCGGGCTGTCTTCCTGGTTTCTCATCTTCATGCCAGGTTCGAGCGTTTGAGCCATCCGCAGCAGCGGAGTTTCGAGAACCGCAGCTGCTTGCTGAGCCTTGGCCAAATCTCCGGCCAGTTGAGCCTCGCTGCGGCGGATGAAACGTGTTTCTGGACGGCTTAGTCCCGTGGTGGGGCTCATGTTGGCGGCCATCACCAAGGCCTGTCGCAGCGGACTGGCTTTGACCTTCGCGACGTAGTCGGCCTGTGAAAGATAATCTGGTCGATAGCGGGCCATGGCAACCGGATCAAAGAAGTACTTCAGGTCCGATGCGAAAGCGTCGACTTCACCACGTCGAACGGCGCGATTGACGTTTCGGTTTGGGTGGACAGTGAAGTAGATGCCGCCCGTTTCGTAACACAGCCGGGTCAGCGCGTAGGGGCCGAAGCCGCTGTCGATGACGGGTTCTTCTTCGAAGTTGCCGGTGAAGCCAACTTGGACTCGCTCGGGCAAGTACGTTTCGGGGCCCTGGTCGACTTGCGCCCACTGAGGCGATTGGTCGTACTTGGGGTCTGGGTCAACGTACTTGACCAGTGTGTGTTGGCGTCCAAACGGAGCCGGCACGCCGATCACGTAAACGGGGATGCCCCATTTGCGACAGGCGTTGATCGATGATTCAAGCAAGTTGTCGTCGTCGCCTTTTTCGTCTGTGACCACGACAAACAATACGTTTCGCTTCGCACCCGCGGCACCGACGCTGCGTCGTAACGAACGAAACTCATTGGCTGCCGACGTGATCGCCGAGAATACTTTTTCTTCACCCGAGTCGTCGACGGGAATGCGGTCGATGATGTCTTTGATTTCGTCGAGGTCGTCAGTCGATTCCTCGGTGTAAAGTTTGACTTCGCTACCAAATCCGATCACGGATGTAAGCAACGGAATGTCGTTGTCGTTGCGGCGAAACGCTTTGGCCTGACTTGCCTGAGCGATCCCAAGTTCCGTATAGATGCGATCAAAGCGGTCACGGATCTCTTTGCGTTGGCGGTGCAGCGAACCGCTTTGGTCAAACAACCAAACAATTGTTGTCGGACGTTCTTCCATCGCTTGCAGCAACTCGAACGTGATTCGGTCAACCGCACCGACAGCCCCCTCGGCTCCTTGGCCGACCTTCCCCTTTTGGTTGTCCAGTTTGTCCAAGGGAGCAACCGCTTGCGTGAACATCTCGTTTAACAAGAAATCGCCGCGGTCGGACTGTTCCAATTCGATGGGGCTTGGGATTTCAGAAATTTCGGCAAAGATCTCTGCAGACGCTTCGGCCATTTCGGTTTCTGCCAAACTGTTTGCACCGACCTTTAATTGCGGCACATCGCTGTAGGTGACCTCGTCAATGGTGTCGACTTTTTCAAGTGTTTCCGAAGGCGGTTTCGACACGATCACGACGGCTTCCTCGTCCATCTGCGAAGCGAGCGGGACCAGGGCTAGCGACAGGATGATGATCAGGTGAACCAGCATGCTGCCGATCATCGCAACGGTTTCGTTATTTTCCAACAGCGACTCGTCTTCTAACTCGTCCTCGGACCACGCATCCAAATTGGCGTCCACGAGCGTCTTGCCCTCGTCGCGGAGGTCCGGATTCTCAGCCGAGACTGGTTCGGCGGGGGCGTTCGATGCGGTTTTGGTCGTCGACAAGGAAGAATCTCCGGTGTTCCGCAGCAAATGATTTCGTGGCAACCTCGGCTTCAGCTTAGTTGTCGAGATGCGATGGGCGCTCTAGACAGTTTCGCCCAAGCCGGACAAACTTTCAACGCGAAGGTGGGACTTTCGCGGTTCATGGTAGAAATCCGCCAGCAATCGCGTTCTCAACCGTACCCCTTTGAACGCGAGGGTGTCGGCTTTGTACCCAAATCGCCTCATCGATACCCTCTTCTGGGTGGTGCTATGATCACGGCGACAGGGTCATGCCGAATGCGATGCTGGTTTTGATCGCATTTTTAAGCTTCTTAAGCGGGAGAAATCAACTTGTCCGGGCGTTTGATAGCGATTGGTGATATTCACGGTTGTCGTGTCGCACTTGAAAAATTGCTGGAAGAGATTGCACCGACGGCAGACGATATCGTCGTGACGCTGGGGGATTACGTGGACCGAGGTCCCGATTCTCGCGGCGTAATCGATGTGTTGGTGGAATTGGGGCGGCGCACGCGGTTGGTCTGCCTGCTGGGCAATCACGAAGAAATGATGCTAGCGGTGATTCGCGATGGCGAACCGCACCACAGTTGGCTCCGCTACGGAGGTGTCGAAACTCTCGATAGCTATGGTTTTGATGGCAGTCTGGACTTTCTGCCGGCCGAGCACGAGGCGTTTTTTGACTCGCTGGGAGACTATTTCGAGCATGACGGGTACTTTTTTACCCATGCAGCCTACGATCCCGATGAAGCTTTAGACCACCAAACGTCGGACATGCTGCGTTGGTATTCGTTGACCGAAGGGCTGCCCGCACCTCACCGCAGTGGCAAAACAGCCGTGGTCGGGCACACAGCGAACCGTGATGGCGAGATTTTGGATGTTGGGCATTTGATCTGCATCGATACGTATTGCTATGGCGGTGGTTGGTTGACCGCAGTCGATCTGGGGAGTCGCGAATATTGGCAGGTTTCAGAAGAAGGCATACTGCGGCCGAATCGCACAACATCGTGATTTCGGCTGCGTAACCGGCAAACTTTGCCAGAAACGCTCAATCCGCATGGTCGTCGCGGTCGATGGAATTGTTAAGGTCGCGGTGCGCTCGCCGTCGATCATGCCGATTCATTCGTTTGCCGGAATCATCACCGATGGATTTGACTAAACCCCATCTCGCGAGATCGTTGCGAACTCTGCTCGTTTGCGCTGCAGCGTTGGCGCCCGCCGCGATGCCAATGTCCTTCGCTACGGCTCAGGTTCGCGTAAAAAGTCCCGACCGCGGTGTCTACCAGCCACCGACGCTTGAGTCTGTCACGCTTGAGTCGATTGCAGTCGAGGAGATTCCGTCCAAGGAATCTGCTGATCCGAAACCTTCACAGCCTGTCGCGTCTGCCAAGGCGGTCTCGCCCAAGCCGCGTTTGCAGCAAGTCAATCACGAAGATGTGGTCCTGATTGATCCTCAGTCGGAGATCACCGACGGCACGGTCGTTGGATCGGGGCGGGTTCTCGATGCACCGACGATCATGAATCACCCACCGACCATTTATGAAGACAGCTACGAAGATGTCGGTGGATATGGCAGCTCGATCGGCCATGACTCATCCTGCGATGGTTGCAGCTCGTGCGATGGCATCGGCATGGGTGGTTGCGATGGCATGGGGTGCAACGGTTGTGGTGGATCCGGGTGCGGCAGTTGCTCCAATGCAACAATTTGTTTTCGACGTGACCATTGGTTTGGTGCATTTAGCGGTGGCGTTATGTTTCGCAGTGGCGATCGCTTGCCCGCGTTGATCACAACTGGCGCCTCGACTAACGCGGCAACGGCTGGCCGACTAGACCAAGCGACGACCTCGGTGTTGTCGGGCGCCAATACCGAGCATCGCGATGCCTCGTTTGGTGGACTCTTAAAAATTGGAACATGGCTGGACGAGTCGCAGTGTCGCAGCATGGTTTTCCGTGGGTGGGCAGTGACTGAGTCGTCGTTTGGATTTGACAGCACGCAAGACCAAAACAGCGTTCTGGCTCGCCCATTCACCAACACTTCTGTTACGCCCAACGAGCCCAGCACGATTGTGGTTGCGTTCCCCGGGGCGGCTGCCGGATCGGTCCACGTCGATGGCAGCAGCAACGTGTTTGGTGGCGATATCTCTGTCCGCCAGTTTTGGTACGGGCGATATGGCGGAACGGTCGATCTGTTGTACGGATATCAGTACATGCGATTGGACGAAGACTTGAATGTCTCAAGCACGTCGCTTTCACAGAATGGCACTTTCGGACCAGCCGGCTCGGTGATTTCGATCAGCGACTCGATCGATGCCATCAACGATTTTCATGGTGCCCAATTGGGGATCGCCAGCAACTATCGCGAAGGCTGCTGGTCGTTTCGATCGCTAGCGAAACTCGGTATGGGTGCGGTTAAACGAACTGCCCGACGTAGCGGCGTGACCATCACCGAAAACGGTGCTGACTCGTTCACCGATCCGCAAGGGTTGCTGGTTCGCGATACTAACAGCGGTACTCGTTCGAATACCACGTTTGGCGTCGTTCCCGAACTGGATCTGTCGTTGGGGTGGCATCGGTTCCCGCGGTTTGATGTCACGCTTGGTTATCACCTGATTGCGATGACCGACGCCCTGCAAGTTTCGGGGGCGTTGGATCCGAACCTTTCGTCGAATCTGTCGAGTCCCTTGGTGGGCGGCGTGAACCCGTCGGCGAGTCTTCGGTATGACACGTTTTATGTGCAAGGTATTCACCTCGGACTACATTACACGTATTAGTTAGTGTTCCTAATTCTGCTGCGTGAGACCACCTGTTGTCCGAATCGTCCAATCGTTTCTCTGATGCTCCGATTTCTCGGCTTGTCGGGTTTGATGTCCTGCCAGCCGAATCTGAAACTTCGGGTGACGTCGGCATTGCAACGGTCCAAATCATGTGTGGACCGCACCATCACAATCCGATGCAGCGAGTTCATGGTGGATTGATTGCCGCTCTTGCGGACGCCGCGATGGGAATCGCGTTCGGTCGAACACTGGTCGATCGTCAAGACTTTTCGACCATCGAGATGAAGATCAACTTCATTCGACCGGTCAAAGAAGGCATGGTCGTCGCAAAAGCCCGTGTGGTCGAGCGAGGCTTGCGAATTGGGTTTGTGGATTGCGTTCTCACAAACCAGCGGGGTAAGACGATCGCGACGGCAACATCGACATGCACGGTGATTGATTCGTAGCTATCGAAGTGCTTATTGAACTGTGGTTCAGTCTTCGTCGATGGGCATCTCGCCGGCGGCGTCCTCGTCATGCTTGTATTGGTCCAAACGTCGGTACAATGTTCGGGCACCAATTCCTAGGATCTTGGCGGCCTCTTCGCGGTTGTCGCCAGTTAGCTTTAGGGTCTCTTCAATTGCCCAACGTTCGATGACACTCAGCGGTTGTCCGACTAAGTCGTTGTCGCCCGTTACTAATGTCAGTGCCGTTTCGTTGCCGTCTGATTCGGCGGGGGCGTCAATCAGTTCAGGCGGTAAATCATCGATGTCTAACTTGCCGTCGGTATCGAGTACGACCATGGTTTCGACAAAATTGCGGAGCTGTCGAACGTTGCCTGGCCAATCATAGGCAAAGAAACGCTTTGTCACCGCGGGTGTGAAGTGTGCGGTGGCTTTGTCATGTCGCCGCAAGAACATTTTTCGAAAACTGTCCATCAGCGGGACGACGTCTTCGCGTCGCTCGCGAAGCGCCGGTAATTCGATAGTGACGACCTTCAATCGATGGTACAGGTCGCGGCGAAACGTGCCCGCTTCGATCATGTCTTCGAGCGGCCGGTTGGTGGCCGAAATCAATCGAACGTTGACCTTGATCGTTTTGTTATCGCCGACCCGTGTGATTTGGTTTTCTTCGAGCACTCGCAGCAATTTGATCTGTGTCGCCATCGGCATGTCGCCGACTTCGTCTAAGAACAAGGTACCGCCGTTGGCATATTGGAAAGCACCTTCACGATCGGAAACCGCGCCAGTGAACGATCCTTTGACGTGTCCGAACAGTTCGCTTTCGACCAGGTTCTCGGCGATCGCGCCGGTGTTCATCGCCACGATTCGTTTGGCGCGGCGAGGACTGTTTTGGTGGATTGCTTGAGCGATGACTTCTTTGCCTGTTCCGTTCTCGCCGGTGATCAGCACCGTTGCGTCGGTCGACGCGATCCGTCGGACGCGGTCAACGACATCCTGCATCTTCTTGCTGGTGTAGATGATGCCTTCGAAGCCGAACCGTTCGTCGAGTCGCTGATGCAGTTCCGTATTCTCGCGGCGCAGTAGAACAGCCTTGGCTGCTTTTTCAGCGATCGCGCGCAAACGGTTGGGGGTGATTGGCTTTTCTAGAAAGTTGAACGCGCCTTGCTGCATCGCCTCGACGGCGATAGGAACGGTCGCGTGGCCGGTCACCATCACGACCTCGCAGTCTGGCAATCGTTCTTTTGCCAGACTGAGGACTTTCATGCCGTCAACGTCATTCATCACCATATCGGTGATGACAATGTCGTATGTTTCACGCTGGATCAATTTGACCGCTTCTGGACCGCTAGTTGCAACTTCGCAAACGTATCCGACCTTTTCCAGGCTTTCGGTCATCGCCCGCGCGTGCGCGGCCTCGTTGTCGACGACCAACAACTTCAGACTAGCGGGATCAAAATCGACGTTGTGGGAATCGGATGACATGACTTGGTCAGATGCTTTTTTTCTCGCACGATCCTGTTACTGCTCCGTTCACATTGCCAAGGCGAACGAAGAGCGGTCGAAAGGATAATGATTTAGGTGGTCGCGTAACGACTTTGCAGCGATTCAACATTCATCGCACCAGCTTTCATCGCAGTCATCGCTTTGACTGCAACTTCCGCAGCCGCAATCGTCGTGATGCAGGGAACGCCCGCTTGGACAGCGGCCGCGCGAATGCGTCCTTCGTCCGTTCGGGCACCTTTGCCGCTCGGCGTGTTGAGAATCAACTGGACATCGTCGTTCTTTAGGAAGTCGATCAAGTTGGGATGACCTTCGGCGATCTTCTTGACCTGCGTCACAGCGACGCCGCCTTCTTTCAAGCGAGCCGCGGTGCCGGCGGTCGCCAACAATTCAAAGCCCAGGCCGATCAGTTCTTTACCAATCGCGATTGCAGCTTCCTTGTGACGAGCCGACAAGCTCATAAAAATCTTGCCGGACTCGGGCAGCACGCTACCGGCCGCAATCTGGCTCTTGGCAAACGCCATCGAGAAATCGCTGCTGATGCCCATGACTTCGCCGGTGCTGCGCATTTCTGGGCCAAGCACGATGTCGACGCCCGCAAATTTGCGGAACGGGAACACGCTTTCTTTGATCGAAACGTGCCGCGGAGTCGGTTCGCTGGTGATGCCGAGTTCTTTCAGGGTCATGCCGGTCATGACCTTGGTCGCGATTCCGGCGACGGGGACGCCGGTTGCTTTAGCGACAAAGGGAGCGGTGCGGCTAGCACGCGGATTGACTTCCAGAACGTAAACCTTCTGGCCGTCTTCTTCGTCTTTGATTGCGAACTGGATGTTCATCAAGCCGATGACCTTCAAGCGAGCAGCAAGCTTGGCGGTCGCTTCGCGAATCTCAGTTAGGATAGATTCGCTGAGGCTGAACGTTGGGATCGCGCAGGCCGAGTCGCCCGAGTGCACGCCTGCCTCTTCGATGTGTTCCATGATTCCCATGATGACACAGTCCGTGCCGTCCGCGATCGCATCAACGTCGACTTCGGTGGCGTCTTCCAAGAAGCGGTCGATCAGCACAGGTTGTCCGTCGGCAACGACAAAGGCCTCGGCAACATACCGTTCGAACTGCGGTTGGTCATAGCAGATTTCCATCGCCCGGCCGCCCAACACAAAGCTAGGACGAACCAGCATCGGGAACCCAATGATCTTACCTTGGCGACGCGCCTGCTCCATGTTCCTCGCGATGCCGCTTGGCGGTTGTCGCAAACCAAGTTCGTTGATCAGTTGCTGGAATAGTTCGCGGTCTTCGGCTGCATCGATCGTGTCGACGCTAGTTCCGATGATCGGAACACCCGCTTCTTGCAATCCGCGTGCTAGGTTCAATGGCGTCTGACCACCGAATTGGACGATCACGCCATCCGGTTGAATGTCGTCGCAGATGTTCAGCACATCTTCGATTGTCAGTGGTTCAAAGAACAAGATGTCCGACGTGTCATAGTCGGTACTGACCGTTTCGGGATTGCTGTTGACCATCACGCTTTCGATGCCGATCTCGCGGAGGGCATAGCTGGCGTGACAACAGCAATAATCGAACTCGATCCCTTGGCCAATTCGGTTCGGTCCACCGCCAAGAATCATGATTCGCTTTTGATCGCCCTTGGGCGGCAACTCGGTTTCAGATTCATAGCTGCTGTAGTAATACGGCGTGTAGGCTTCGAACTCGGCGGCACATGTATCGACGCTCTTGAAGACCGGGCGAATGCCCATTTCTTTGCGGTGAGCACGGACCTTCTTTTCAGTCGAACCGAAGATCTTCGCCAATTGGCGATCCGAGAAACCATTGCGTTTGGCCGATCGCATTTCATCAACCGTAATGGTTGCAAGCGATTCAATCTTGATTAGGCGAGTTTCTTCCTCGATGATTTGCGAGAGATGATCCAAGAACCAAACGTCAATGTGCGTCAGTTCGTGGATTTGTTCGATTGTCATTCCCGCCTTCATCGCGTAACGGATATAGAAGATCCGGTCGGCGTTCGGGATGCTCAGCTTGGCGGTGATTTCGTCTTCGTCGGGCTGTTCGTCGGTGCCCCACTTATCGCGGTTATCGCTACCCAAGCCGAATGCGCCGACTTCGAGTCCCCGCATTGCCTTTTGAAAGGACTCGCGAAAGTTGCGACCGATCGCCATCGTTTCGCCAACGCTCTTCATTTGCGTCATCAGCGTCGCATCGGCTTCGGGAAATTTTTCAAACGCGAATCGCGGAATCTTGGTGACGACATAATCGATTGTTGGTTCAAAACACGCTTTGGTCTTTTGCGTGATGTCGTTGGTCAATTCCCACAATCGATATCCGACCGCCAACTTGGCGGCGATCTTTGCGATGGGGAAGCCGGTTGCCTTACTCGCAAGCGCGCTAGACCGGCTGACCCGTGGATTCATCTCGATCACGATCATGCGGCCGGTATCGGGCTCGATCGCAAACTGAATGTTACTGCCACCGGTTTCGACGCCGATTTCACGAATCACGGCCAGCGATGCGTCACGCATGCGTTGGTATTCTTTGTCCGTCAACGTTTGGGCCGGGGCCACCGTGATCGAGTCGCCTGTGTGCACGCCCATGGCGTCAAAGTTTTCGATGCTGCAGATGATGACGACATTGTCATCAACGTCGCGCATCACTTCCATCTCGTATTCTTTCCAGCCGATGATCGATTCTTCGATCAAGACTTCGGTAACCGGCGATTGATCGAGCCCGTTTTGAACCAGCGAATCGAATTCGTCTTTGTTATAGGCGATCGCCGATCCCGACCCACCCATCGTAAAGCTAGGGCGAACGACGGCGGGCAAACCGACTTCTTTTAGCGCTGCGCGAGCTTCTTCAAGCGTTCCGATCGTGAAGCCTTTGCAGACATCTAGCCCGATCTTTTCCATCGCAGATTTGAACTGGTCGCGTTCTTCGGCTTTAGCGATCACGGCTGTGTTCGCGCCGATCATTTCGACGTTGTATTTTTTCAGAATTCCGTTGGCTTCCAGTTCCATCGCAGCGTTGAGTGCCGTTTGGCCGCCCAAAGTCGGCAACAATGCGTCGGGGCGTTCTTTGGCAATGATCTTTTCAATGATCTGCCAGGTCAGCGGTTCGATGTAGGTCGCGTCCGCCGTTGCCGGATCGGTCATGATCGTGGCGGGGTTGCTGTTAACCAGAACGACCCGGTAACCCTCTTCACGAAGTGCTTTGCAGGCTTGAGTGCCTGAATAGTCAAACTCGCAGGCTTGGCCGATCACGATGGGGCCGCTGCCAATGATCATGATGGTTTTGATGTCGTCGCGGGCGGGCACTGTGTCTTTCCGGCGTGAGGTGAGAGGCGTAGGTGAACATCCGTGATGTGGCGATTTTGGTCGCTGACACGCAAATTGCTAGGCAGAATAGCAAAGAAATGCCGAGGCGCAGAGGACGCCTCCGATTGCTTCGTGGCCGAATCTGCCACGAAGCTGTTTTTTGCCTGAAAAGACCGGGATCTGAATCAATCGTTAGCTAACTTCACGGAGGACGAAGTCACTAAAGAAGACCCACACGGGCTCCCTTGGGAACCGCAATCGCTGAGAATCACCTCCCGAGGGGGCGCCTAATCGATGACTAATATCGATGCCTAATCCTTGCTGGGATTTTCCGGATTCATGATCGGTGTGTCCCAGTCGGACATGTCCAGCGGTTTCACTCCGCGGCGGAATCCTTTGAAGCCGAAAGTGGTCGGGTGGTAGGGGCCGACAAAGTCCGTTTTCAGGTCCGCGCTGATCGAGTCTTCCAGACCCATCGCCCACAGGCTTCCGTTGACCATCAGACGTCGGAATCCGTCGTTGCGCAAGTCTTCCGATGCGCCGTAGGTCGTCGTGAAGACACGCCCGGTCGCTCCGTTTTCACCCGAATAGGTTCGTGTCCAAACGCCTGGGCAGGGAGTTTTATCCTTTGCCGGCGCAGCATCGGGGCTCATGCTTTCGAGCGGTTGGGCGTTCGCCAGTACCACCGAGTTTGGCATTGGATCGACCCAGTAGCCGCCAGATTCAACCCAAGGGTTCTTCACACCTCGCAGGATCGGGTGCCCTGCTTGCTCCGGTGCAATGTCTAGTCGGGTGCTCATGACGTGGTTCTTGCCGTAGTGGCTGACCCAGGTTTCACCCAAGATCTGCCGGCCGAATCCGCCCTTCATTTCTTCACCGCTGTATTTATGGTCGAACCTGGCAAATGGTGAATCTTTCGGGATCTTAAAGGCGTGCGTGCTTGTTCGCGTGCCGACGACCGGGCCACCGCGATTGAGGTAATCGACAATTGGTTGCATTTGTTCGGCGGGAAAGTTTTGGAATCGCAGGCCGAACACCAATAAGTCCGCATCCGCGATCGCGTCTGTATGTGGCATGTTGCTATTGCCTGGCTCGATGAATCCTGTTTTGGAGTCGATGTTGAACAGCACCGTGCATTTGAAACCGTGATGCTTTGCCATGATACGAGCGAGCGCTGGCAGTGCTTCTTCGCTTCGGTATTCGTGATCGCCGGCTAGAAACACAATGTGCTTGCCGACGCCGACACCTGCATCGCCCTGATAGACGAGCGGTCCGTCATTGGCCGTCGCAACTGCAAACGAAAGAGCCATCGAAAATAGAAACGCAAAAAAACGCATTTTGAAAGTCTCGGATAAAAGTAGGTGGTAAATGCTAGGCAGCAATGGTTGTCGGCCAACAATTGCCTTGGGAGTTTCGATCGCTTTAGATTTCACGTGACAAGAGACCGGATCATCGCTCCCTCATTGACGGTGGGACGTTCGAGTCGGCCTTGGTGGTTGTAGGACAACTTTAGTCGATCGAGTCCCATTAAATGCAGGATACTTGCATGAATGTCGTGGACGTGAGCGCGTTCTTCGATGGCGTACAAGCCGAGTTCGTCGGTCGCGCCAATCACTTGTCCGCCGCGCACGCCTCCGCCCGCCATCCACATCGTAAACCCCGTTGGATTGTGGTCGCGCCCATCGCCTTTCTCACTCATCGGTGTCCGTCCAAACTCACCACCCCATACGACCAACGTTTCGTCTAGCAATCCGCGACGTTTCAGATCAGTCAACAATCCGGCGATTGGCAAGTCGACTTCGCCGCAGTACCGGCCGTGATTGCCTTCGATGTTGGCGTGGGCATCCCAGCCGCTGCCGGTGCCGCTATAAAGCTGGATGAACCGGACGCCTCGTTCAACTAAGCGGCGAGCCAGTAAGCAGATTTCGCCGTAGTTTTTGGTCCGTTTATTGTCTAATCCGTAAAGCTTCTGCGTTTCGGCGGATTCGATTGACAGGTCCACCGCCTCTGGTGCAGCCGATTGCATTCGGGCGGCCAATTCGTATGATCGGATTCTGGCGTCGAGTGTCGAAACGTTTGGCAACCGCATTGCGTGCTGGGAATTGATGCGGTTGATCAGGTCCAGCTTTTGCATCTGGGTTTCGAACGTCACACCAGGTGGCCGTTTAAGGTTCGCAATCGCTTCACCGTTGGGGCCGTTGCCAACCGGCGTGCCTTGATAGGTCGCCGGCAAGAACCCCGGTCCCCAACTTCGCACGCCGTTGGTGGCCGGTTTCGGCTGGTCCGTCATCACTACGAACGCAGGCAAATCTTGGTTTTCACTGCCCAGCCCGTAGGTGATCCACGACCCCAGCGATGGGCGGCCACCCAGGATCGAGCCGGTGTTCATCAAATTGCAGCCACCGGAATGATTGATGCCTTCGCCATAGCAAGATCGGATGATCGCCAAGTCGTCCGCATGCCGGGCGACGTTCGGAAACCAGTCACTGATCTCAAGACCGCTTTCGCCATAACGCGACCATTTTCGTTTCGAAGCTAGCAGCGGCGCGCCATGTTCGCCCATCGCCGTGATCGGCGTTTTGAAACTGGACGGTAAACCTTGGCCCGCCAGCTTATTCAATAGAGGCTTGCGATCAAACGTGTCCATTTGGCTGGGGCCGCCTTCCATGAACAGAAAGATCACGCTCTTTGCGGTCTGGCGGTGGTGCAGTGTTAAAGGATGTGCCGTGTCGCTGGCCTGCGATGACAACATGCCTTGCAACGCTAACGCACCAAAGCCCGCACCAGCCGAAGCTAGGAACTGACGCCTGTTATGCGCATGTTGCACGTGTGGCACACCGAAGCTGCGGCACAGGCTCGATTCGTTCGGATTCTTCACTGTTTTACTCCACGAACAGGAATGCGTTGCTGTTTAGCAAGACGTGGCAAACGTTGACTTCGCCGTCTTCACCTGACTGAACCAGTGGCGACAGCCAATGACGAACTTCGTCATCCGGGGCGACGCCGGTCAGAATGCGGTGCGCCCGGTCGATGAACGCATCTGAACGCTGCTCAGGTGCAATCCCTTGAACGTCTTTTCGGACACGAGCCGAAAAGGACTTTGCGACTGACAAGATCCGCGGGTTGTTCATCATCATTAGCGACTGGGGAGCGGTTGTCGTCACGTCTCGCCGGGCGGTCCCGACCACGCCGGGCGGTGCATCCAAGGTCGCAAGCATTTCGTCGGACTTGTTTCGGAACCGACGCAGATATATCGACCGTCGACCTTGAGTACCCGAAGGCCCTGGGCCGCCAACTTCATCGATCAAACTGTTCATCGCGATCAACAGCGAATCCCGGTACTGTTCCGCATCGAGGCGACGAACCGGGTGATGCCAGATCAGTCGGTTGCCGGCATCAATATCCATCGCTGATTCGGCATCCGGATTAACGGCGGATTGTTTGTAAGTCTCACTGGTCACAATTTCTCGCTGGATCGATTGGATAGACCAGCCAGAGTCGATGAACCGACTAGCCAAATGATCCAGCAGTTGGGGATGCGTTGGCTGCTCGCCAAGGCTGCCAAAGTCGTTAGGGCTGCGGACGATGCCTTGTCCAAAGTGATACTGCCACAGCCGATTGACCATCACTCGCGCCGTCACGGGGTTGTCCGGCGACGTGATCCAAGCGGCGAGTGCAGATCTACGACCGCTCGATTGAGGTGATTCGGCTGGTGGCGTCGGTTCTAGATCCTGACCGCCGAACCATTGTGGGATGCCAGGTTGAAACTCGCTGCCTTGGCTGCGTCCTGGCAAACGAGTCGGTCTGGTTGGACCGGTCGCGTCGGCGACGCTGATCATGACGTCCAGCGTATACGGATTCGCACCCAACTCGCTGAGCCGGTGCAAGATTTCACCGCGTCTTTTGTATCGCTCGGGGCCTAATGCGCTTTTGACTTTTCCGTCCTGCAGTCCTTCTTCGAAGACTTGCCGAGCGACTAAGTAAGCGAGTTGATGTTCGTAGGAATTGCGTTCGGATGGTGATTTGCGGTACGCCGACAGCACGTCAGCTGGAAAACGTTCCGCGTGTGCGTCGCTCATCTTGCGGACTTCTTCACCCTCGACCGACGACAGTTCGGCTAGCAGGTCATTGACTTCATTTTCTTGTTCTGGGACCGCCGTCGGGATCGCGCGATCGACAAACACGACGGGTTCAAAAACACTCCGCAGCCGAAAGTAGTCTGACCGGGGAATCGGATCGAACTTGTGGTCGTGGCATTTTGCACACGCTAAACCCGTTGCCAAGAAAACGTCGGCCGTCACGTCGGTCATCTCGTCGACGATGTTTTGCCATTGGCCTTCGGCATCGCGTTGGTTGTATTCAAAAATCCCAAGGCGTAAAAATCCAACGGCTGCCAGCGCACGATCATCGCCAGGCGAAATTTCGTCGCCCGCGATCTGAAGCGATACGAATTCGTCGTACGGCATTTTGTCATTGAACGCGCCGGCGACGAAATCACGATACCGCCATGCTTGGGGCCGATAAGCGTCGGCTCGCCATCCATCGGATTCTGCATAGCGAACCAGATCCAGCCATAGCCGAGCCATCCGGGTGCCGTACGCTGGGTCAGCGAACATCGAATCGACCAATCGCACGTAAGCATTCGGACGACGGTCGGCGACAAATCGATCGATCGATTCTGGGGATGGCGGGACGCCGAGCAAGTCGTACGACAAGCGGCGAATCAATCGGATGCGATCGGCCGTCGGTGCACGATGAAGTCCGGCACTATGTAGACCCGCGTCGATGTAGCGATCGATGACGGTTGGAGATCGAATGCCGGGGACTGGATCGGGCAACGGGCCTGTCGCGATGGGATGCGATGCCCAGCCTTGATCAGACGCAGGATCGGTTTCATCCGAACCAGGGCCGCCGGGAATTGAGCTTGCCGTTTTCGCGATCGGCCAAAACGCACCTTGTCGAATCCAAGTCGCAAAGTCGGCTTTCTCGGCGTCACTAAGTGGCTGATCCGGTGGCATTTCAAGACCGTCATATCGGATCGCCGCCATCAATAGGCTGGAGTCAGGGTCACCCGCGATCGCCGCCGCACCGCTATCGCCGCCCACCGAAATCGAATCGTGTTGATCTAGCCGCAATCCGCCCTCTTTGGATTCGCCGCTGTGACACTCGTAACAGCGGTCGATCAAGATTGGTCGAATGCGAGACTCGAAAAAACGCATCGATTGTTCGCTCGTCTCCGCTTTGGATTCGGCGTTTGCCAAGATCGAAAACGGAAACGCACATAACACAGCGACGACCATTGCCGCGATGGATGTGGCAACAAGGACGAAACGACTGCGACGGCTTGGGGGGAGATTTTGCAAGGCGGGGATTCTCGAAGTGGGATTAGAGAACCGCCCTAGGATAGCCGATGTGGGATCGCCGAGGGGATTTTTTTCGTTGGTCGAACCCGAGCAATCCTGCTACGCAGTTTGCAATTTTCTGGCAGATCTTGCCGTCATCAGTAATTGCACCGTGTCGTAAGCTGCGTGGGCAGTGATTGGGACCAGCAGATTGCCGCTCCAAATCAACAGACCGCCGAAGTAGAACCCCATCACGGTCGCCACGACGATGTAGAGCTTCGTCAGCGGGTGAACCAAGCCGAATGCAATCGATGAACCGACCAGCCCCACCGCCATCGCCATTGGTGCCGAGATTTCGGCTGGCTGCACGGCCGTCCAGCCCCGCGATAGCCAAGGCATCAGCCAGCCGCGAAACAGCAATTCTTCGCCGATCCCTGCGCACAGGCTGATCACGATCATTTCGGACGCTCGCAATTGCAACAGCGATTGGATCACGCCATCGTCGCTTAGGCGTTCCAGCTTGCGAACAGGTTCCCACGGCAGACGCCGTAAACCGTCAATCGCCACTAGCATCGGGATGGTCGCAATCAAGCCATATCCCAAGCCGATGCCGATTGGCTGCAGCGATTCCCAATCGATTGGCCATGCCAGATCGATTTCGGGGATCGCCGCCCGAGTGTCTGGGCCCAATAGCCAACCCAATAGAATCGCAACTGCGCCTAACGCTGATTCGAAGAGTACTGCCGTAAAAAAGAAATCCTCGGGCGATTGATCGTCGGATTGAGGGTCGTCGGTTTCAAGTTCGTCCACAGACACACTATTTTTCAGTAGGAAATCGTTTGCCGCAGGCGGCCGGCAGCAGCGACGACTGTCAGCCTAGGCTGCCGCTACATTGTGTCACGTCGACACGGTCGTGTAGACCCGCCATCCCAACAGAAATGGGGCTGCTGATTCGATCACCGGTCGTAACAGCACGGTTTCCGCCGCAACATCAAACGCGTCAGTGCTGTGACGGTTTGGGACTTCAAAGGTCGTCCCGATCAGCCTAGAGTGGTGCAATGAATGATTCGTTTACACCGCCGAGCTGCGATTCGAAAATCGATGACCCACTATCCGAGGAACAGTTTCACCGGATCGCCAAAGCAATCGCTGACCCCCAGCGGTTTGCCATTCTAAGTTGCATCGCAGCGACGACAGAGATTCCCTGCAAAACGTTAGTCGCGGAATTTCCCGTGACTCAGGCCACGATCTCGCACCATCTGAAGGAACTGGTGGCGGCGAATTTGATCCATTCGCGGCGCGAGGGGCAAATGGCGATTCTGTCTTGCCGACGGGACGTTTGTGATGCCTATGCCCGCTACCTGGTGCGGCGACTGGTGACACCCGCCGATCGATCGGAACGGTAGGCCAATCTCATGAACGCACAATGTTTGATCAGTTTCGGCAGCAATCTTGGCGACCGAGACCAGCGAATCGCCGATGCGGCCGCGATTGTTTCTCAGTCGCCGCTAGTCAAAAATTTTTTGGCCAGCCGTTTGTTTGAAACGCCACCGATTGGTGGCCCGGGCGGCCAGGAACCCTTTCTGAACGCGGTCGCTGCATTCGATACCACGGCGACCGCACGCGAAGTTCTCGAACTACTGCAAGACACCGAAAATCGACTGGGACGACTGCGACGGCAACGCTGGGGTGCACGGTCGATTGACTTGGACGTCGTCTTACACGGCGAGTTGATTGGCGGGTCAAGTGCGTTGGTGGTTCCCCATCCTCGTTACACCGCGCGTCAGTTTGTGCTGCAGCCCGCCTGTGATGTCGCACCGCACTATCGAGATCCTCGTTTCGGCTGGACGATCGAGCAACTCTCTTGTCACCTCAGCAAAGGCGCAGCTTCGCTTTCGATGATCGGCGGTGAGGGAACGATTCGCGAAGATCTTTGCCAACGGCTCGAGGCCGAGCATGGCGTCAAAACGTTCACTGATCCGGAAACGGATCCGGCGAAATGTCGCGATCACGCGTCGTGGGTGTCCAGCTTTGTTCCACCGCTTCCAATGGAATCGGGCAGCGATGAATCATTGCCGATGACGCCTCGTTTGATCGTAAGGATCCAACGCATCACCCCAGCGACATGCTGGCCCGCACCGCATCAAATGTGGCCAGCTGGTGGCAGATGGCCTGAATACCGTTTGGAAGTTGACGATCAAGATTGGGCCGTCACCGAAATCGTATCGGCGCTAGCGTCGATGCGCTGTCCGATCCGTCCGGTAACCGCCGACGGATCATGGGCCGGTTCTCTCTAAACTTCGGCTTGATTCGCCGTGCACGATTTCAGTGCGGTCTGATTTCAATCGGCATTCGATAACGGACCCATCCGGGCAGCGTCGCTCGTACGATCGCCGGTTTGCCAAAGGAAACTTTGACGCGGTGCGAGTACAGGCGATTGTCCAGTTCGATGCGATGCATCTCTGCCCACGGCACGACCAGCGGTGGATGCCCAAGCCGAAACAGAAACGGCATGGCAATCTGGAGCCCGTCGTTGTTGACGCCAAAGGTCAGCGAAGAATGGTACTGGATAGGACCGAACGTGGCGGTGCGAAACCGTCCCGTTTCATCGGCTGCAAACTCACGGCAAGCATATCGTTTGGACAGCTGCGCCCAACCGCTCATTCGAGCCAACGAAAATGACACCAACAGCCACGCAATTGGAATCAACAGGAACCACATCAATCGCTTCCGATCAGCCAGGCTTCGGCTCTAGCGGCTTTCGACTTTCGAGAAAATCATCTTGCCAGCGTTGGTCTGCAGCGTGCTGGTCACTCGCACATCAAGCTCTTGTCCAATCCGATTACGCCCACCCTCGATCACGACCATTGTGCCGTCGTCCAGGTATCCGATGCCCTGTTCGGCACCTTCACCAGCCTTGATGACCTTCAAGCGGAATGTTTCGTCTGGCAAGAAAACTGGTCGAAGCGAATTGCTGATCTCATTCAAGTTGATCACGGGAACATTGTGCAGTTTGGCGACCTTGTTCAAGTTGAAGTCGCCCGTGACCACTTTGCCTTCCAGGTGCTTTGCCAACAGCACTAATTTTAAATCAACCGTTTGGCCGGCGAGTTCAGGAAGCTCGCGGTCAAAAATCATCAGGTCAACATTGTCGTCCGCGCGCATTCGGTTCAGCACATCCAACCCGCGGCGTCCACGTGTTCGACGAAGCTTGTCGCTGCTGTCGGCGATCGCCTGCAATTCGGTCAACGCAAATCGAGGCATGATTAACTGGTTGTCAAAGATTCCCGTACCAACTAAATCAGCAATCCGGCCATCGATCACCACGCTGGTGTCCAAGATCAATGGTTTGAAACCCTTCACTTCACGGACGAACTCGACATAGGGAATCAAAAAACGGAAGTCATCTTTAGTCTGAAGCAGCACACTGACGCAGATGTAGCACAGCACTAACGCCATCACCATTTGCGGAATCGCTGGCCCGATCACTGTTTGCGCAAGCAGAGGCGCGATTGCAATCGACAAGACGTAAGTCAGTAACACGCCGATTAGCAATCCAAAATAGATCGACGAGATCGTGTCGATCTTCTTTTTGGGGGCAAAAATGTCAGCGATCACGATCACGATGGCGAACGCCATTGTCCCGGCAAACACCAGCCAAGGCACCGAAGTCGACGTGTCGAGCAACTGCGTATTGATAATTGCCGATACGCCACCGGCGCATAGCAAAAACAGAAAACGAAGAATGATCAGCGCCATGAATCTCGGTGCCCGCAATGCGTGACGAAACAAAAAGCGACCGGCTACTTTCGTGCCGACGACTAAACGCCAGTGTAAATCAGTGCCGTCATGATCCCCAGGGGCGGATAACACGATCCTAGAAGCTCTTATCGCTCTAGCACGGCATAATCCGCCTAACCGGTAAACAATGCGCTTTTAGCGACCAAGAACATGCCACTAATTTAGAAGAGTCTCAGTGGTAAACACATGGAAGTGTTCTTGAGTAGCGAGCCAATAGGTAAAGCGGCTCGCGAAAAATGAAGAACCCAAAAGGAACCCCGAAGTGGGTTTCACGCCGTTGCCCGACGTCGTAGGCCCACATTTAAGGCTTTTTCGAAACCGGATTTAACCTTCCGCGACAACTGGGACGACGTCATCAATCTTGGGTTCGAATGAATCCGACGTCTGACTGCTGTCGGTCAATGTCAAAATGATGAACAAAGCCAAGAAGACGAATGACCCCAAAAACAGGATAGCATTGAACGGCTTGTCCCACAGCAAGTGCATGAAAAACAGGCCCACTAACAGTGCCTTCACGGTCGCGATTCCCATCACGATGTACAAGTCAAAGCTGCCAAAGTCAAAGCTTGCTTGGGCGACGGTCAAGATCGTTAAGCCGATCAAAATCCCGAAGACTGTCAGCAACATCGATACCGGCATCGGGTGAGCAAAGTCATAGCCTTCGCGATGTTCGCCGTGGCCGTCTTCTGCATGGGAGTGAGCTGACATCTTATTCTTTTCTAATCTAAATTCGTTGGTAATGTTTCTTCGCGTTTTGATTCAACCTGTCGGTCTAACGGATCAAATACAATAGCGGGAACAAGTAGATCCAAATCAAGTCAACCAAGTGCCAGTACAGCCCAACATAATCGACGGGGCCAAAATATTGACGGTTGAAGTCATGTCGGACTGACCGGATCAACAACCAAGTCAGAACCCCGATCCCGCATAAAATGTGGATCGCGTGAACGCCGGTCATGCAGTAGTAGATGCCGAAGAAGATGCCAGCAGTCCGGGGAGTCAAAACATTTTGTTCTGTTTCGCTAATGCCACCTTCGATCGTTGAAGTGTCGGTGACAACCGATCCTTGGGCCAAAGTCGTTTGACGTTCTCGAGCAGACAGTTCACTGCTGATTCCCGAGTTCGTCACGTCTGTCGCTAGGCGCTCGCGGATTGTCAGGTCCGAGTCAGTGCCAACCTGGACCGCAGCATGTTTAGCTGGGGACGCGTGGTCATGATCATGATCGCCAGTCGCCACATGTCCATCGCCGGCGTGTTCGCCCGCCACTGTGTGTGCACCGTGTCCCTCGTCGCTACCGCTTTCTAAGATCATACCAAGTCCAACACCCACAAAGAAGCAGATGCAGACGACCGACAATGGCATCGCACACGCGGTCTGGAACTTGTCGCCCTTCAAAACTGAAACCGCTAGCCATACCAGAACGCCAACCATTAGCAACGCGAATGGCGCACACAAAAAGTACAGGCCGTTTTCAAGGAAGAAAGCCGTGCCCGCCGAAAAACCATGCTTTTCGACCATTTCGGTCGCAGTTGGATGTGGGTTGGCGGGATCGTAAAAGAATGATCCGGCGGGCAACAAACCCATGCCCCATTTGTGCGAATACTCGATGGACTTGACGCCCAAAAAGATCATGGCACAGGACAGCGTCGACGCCAACATCGCGGTCAGCTTTTTGTATTCCTCGGTCTGGGAGCAACGCACAGCCCATGCCATCGTCAGCGAGCTAAACAACAACACGCCGGTATTGATCGCACCAAGTTTGGTGTTCAAAAACTGACTGCTACCTTCAAAAACATCGGGCCTGAGCATGCGGAAGATCGCGTAGGCGCAGAACATACCGCCGAAAAACAACACTTCAGTAACGAGAAACAGCCAGATGCCCAACTTACCGCTGTCAAATTGCTGCTCGGGAGTGTCAAAATGGTGCGCCAAAAACGACGGATGGTCGTGATCGTGACCGTGCGCGTCGTGCGCATTTTCGGGAGCAACGTCGATGGTGGACATGGATTGAATCTGAAAGAGGGTCCGAGATGACAGACTGTCATCCTACAAATTATGGGCGGTACGTCCAGAGACGGACCGGTCGTTGTTTTGATTTAGCACTAGCGTCCTAACCCGCTCGACGCAAGTCAGGGACTGCTTTTCTCTGGTGAGCGAATGACCGCGTCTTAGTGACCGTCTTTGGCGTGCGCGGGCACCGCATCGGGTATTTCACTTGGTGCGATTTTGCGTTCAGGTTCGGTGGAAACGTAGCGTTCGTTCGCCCCGTCCCATTCGACATTGCTGAAATCGTAGGGATCGCCGACGACCGGTGCATGTTCAAAGTTGTAGAAAGGTGGCGGGCTGGTGCAATGCCATTCAAGTGTCGCACCGCCCCATGGATTCGCCGGCGCCTTCTTGCCCTTGACCAGCGAGGTCAGCAAGACAACTAAGGCGACCAACAAACCGACACCCAGCAGCAACGCACCGATGGTGCTCATTTGGTGCAAGTATGCAAACTCGGGGTCATAAGTCGCATAGCGTCGAGGCATCCCGCGACTGCCCAGTACGAATTGTGGCAAGAACGTCAGGTTGAAACCGACGAAGATGATCGCTGCAGACAATCGGCCGCCAAACTCACTGTACAACTTACCAAACATTTTTGGCCACCAGTGGAACACGCCGCCCAAGAAGGCAATCAGAGTTCCGCCGACCATCACATAGTGGAAGTGAGCGACCACGAAGTACGTGTCGTGCAAGTGCATGTCGGTCGCAAGCGTTCCCAAGTGCAGTCCTGTCAATCCGCCGATCGTGAACAAGAAAATGAACGCGATGGCAAAGCACATCGGAGTCGTCAAGCTGATCGATCCCTTGTACATCGTTGCAATCCAGTTAAATACTTTGATCGCCGAAGGTACCGACACGGTGAACGTCAAAGCACTGAAAATGATCGTCGTCATCGGGCTCATGCCCGCGGTGAACATGTGGTGTCCCCATACCAGAAATCCCAGCAGGGCGATTGCGATCGATGAATACGCGATGAATCGATAACCAAAGATTCGTTTATGGCTGTGGACGCTGATCAAATCGCTGATAACGCCGAATGCTGGCAAAATCATGATGTAAACGGCGGGGTGGCTGTAGAACCAGAAAAAGTGCTGGTACGTGACCGGGTCGCCGTTGAATTCAGGGTCGAAGATACCGATGTGCATTGTCCGTTCGGCGATCAACAACAAAAGCGTGATGCCTAGAACTGGCGTCGCCAGAACTTGGATGATGCTGGTCGAATAAGTCGCCCACAAGAAAAGCGGCATTCGGAACCACGTCATGCCTGGCGGACGCATCGTGTTGATCGTGACAATAAAGTTCAGTCCGGTGAAAATCGAACTAAAACCCAAAATGAACGCACCCATCGTGGCAGCGATTACGGACGTATCGGTCGTTGTGCTGTATGGGGTGTAGAACGTCCAGCCCGTATCAAGACCAGTGCTGAACAATGCGCCGATGAAAAACATCGCGCCAGCGCACCAGAGATAGAAGCTGCAAAGGTTCAGCCGCGGAAAGGCAACATCCTTCGCACCCAACATGACGGGGACCAAAAAGTTGCCTAGTGCTGCGGGAATGCTGGGGATGATGAAAAGAAACACCATCACCGCACCGTGCAGTGTGAACAACTGGTTGTAATAGTTGTTTGCTTCGGCACCCTTGAAGATCATCCCGTCGGGCTGAAACAAGTGCAGCCGGATCAGCAACGCCAACAGGCCTGCGAATGCGAAAGCACAGGTGACGCCAACCAAGTACATCACGCCGATCCGTTTGTGATCAAGCGTAAAGATCCAGCTAAGGACACCCTTCGAATTCGTGAGGTAATTCTCACTCGCGGTGGGATACCCCGGATCGCGAACGACGGAGCCTTTCGGAATAGAACCGGCTGACATGGAAGGGACCTCTAAAACTGATGATGCGATGTGTTTGATAAATACGGCGAATCGGGCGACGATCTATTTCGTCGCGGCGCCGGTCGTTGAAAGTGTTTTCAAGTACTCGACGATCGAGTAGATGTCGTCGTCGCTAAGTTGACCCTTATAACTTGGCATTACTGGCTGGTATCCGGCAACCACTTTTTCTTTCGGGTACAAAATCGATTCGCGGATGTAGTTTTCATCTGCCTTGATCGACTCACCCGTGACCATTTCCTCGGGACGCCCGTACAGCCCTTGGAAAGAAGGTCCGACGCGCTTACTACCATCAAGGCTGTGGCAACCCGCACATCCGCGGTTGTTGTACAGCGTCGCGCCGTAGGTTGCTGGGTCGACACCCGTGGGGCGAGCGCTATATTTTTTAATCCACGCGTTCAGGTCTTCAAGCGTCTCGTGGACGACAACAACAGTCTGCATTTCCGAGTGATTGGTGCCACAGTATTCAGCGCAGTAAAGGTCGAAAAACCTGTAACCATCCGGAGTAAATTGGTGGTCGTCATAGCTCCACGATTCGCCGCGTTCTTTGGTTTGTTTCGTAGCCGCTGCCAACTCTTCATCGCTGACTTTTTCACTGGCGACGGTCGGCTTGAACCACATGAAGTTGTAGCGACCCGGAACGATATCTTTCTTGGCACGGAATGCTGGGATGTAGAGACTGTGAATGACGTCGGTTGAACGCATCGACAACTTGACCGGTTCGTCTAGCAAAAGGTGCAATTCAGGGTGGAAAACGCCCGAGCCGTAATCGATGGTCCAGCCCCACTTGAAGGCTTGGACGTTGACTTCGTTTGCACCCTCAGGGGCGTCTCGCATGTCCAAGTAAGCACGCGCGCCCATCACGAACATGCCGACCAAAAAAAACGATGGAACGATCGACCAGGTCAATTCCAGCACTGTGTTGTGCGACACATTGCTTTCAGCTTTCGCTCCCTTGGGCTTTCGGTACTTCACCGCGAAGTAAAACAAAGCACACATGATCGGGACAAAGAACACGACGCAGGTGTACGTGATCCAATTGTAAAGCCAGTCGTTCGTTTCCGAAAACGTTGAAGCCGATTCCGGGAACCACGCATACGGTTCAGCGTAGTCACCGACCAGCGAGAATGCGTTTGTAAGTTTCATCAACATCATGACGGGGTCTGAAACGGTTTTGAATTACGGTTGTGAGTTGTACAAATTACGCACTGGGCGTCGGTGGTGACGGCGGGCTTTCCGCCAAGTCGTCGCTGTCTTGAGGATGGTTTCGTCCTTTACGGCCGATCCAGTAGGGCGTCAGGCAAGCAATCATCAATCCGACGGTCGCTGCTCCACTTAGACGCATGATCTTCCATGCCTGAGGTACGTAACTGTTGCTGTCCGGGTCATAGCTGAAACACCACAGCACGAATTGATCGACTGGCGTTCCGACGGTTCCATCACCAGCTTCGATGATCGCCTTGCGTAAATCTTCTGGTTCGAACGCAACAGCCAACGAGTATCGTGTGACGATGCCTTTTGGAGATACGAACGCCAACATCGCCGGGTGATAGTATTCGCCAGATTTACTGTCATAGGTATATTTGAAGCCGAGTATTTCGGCCAACTTGGTGATGATCGGTTGCTGGGCTGTGCAAAATTCCCAGCCCTGTGCGGCGCCGGGCTGACTCTTTCGAAGTTGCTCGACGTACTTTTGTTTAGTCTTCAGTGAGGTCTCTGGCTTTTCCTTCGGGTCGATGCTCACGCTAAGCAATTGAAAGTCTTGGCCAATCTGAAGATCAAGTTCATTTAGTGATTTTGTCAGCTGGTTCAACTGCACGCTGCAAAGCATGGGGCAGTTGCTGTAGTTGAGTGATATGATGGTGGGCTTGTTGCCGTCGATGTAATGGCCGGTCTTGACCTTGCGACCGTTAGAATCGGTTAATGGTAGGTTCAGCGGAATCCGTGCACCAAGATTCTGTTCTACTGTGACGTTCGCGACTTCGCGGGGGACACCATTGTTGAGCGAAACCTCGGCACCGTTTTGCAAGCCCTGTGCGATCGCCGAGACGGGCAGCGCAACCATCGATGTCATGATTACGGCAATTACCGCAAGCACTCCGCTGTTGCTACGCCGACCAGCATGCTGAATCGGAAGGTTACGTTTCGTCGTTGTCACTTTTCTTTTCGCTGCTGTTCGTTTTGGTTTTGTTCTCGACCATCAACTTCATCGCGTCAGAAACGGGAATCGTGATGTTGCCCGAATCTGCGTCGACGCCAAAACTTGATATCTGTGCGGTCTGATCATCGAGAATCTTGTTTTGTCGGCGATAGTCGTTTTGCGACACCGTTTCGGCTTCGTGCCACTGTTTCATCGAGAAGTACAGTACTTGAACCGCTAAAGCAGTCACTGCGGTCACAACCACCGAGATAATTGCAACGGTAAAAATTCGCTTTGCGTTTAGGTCGTCGTAGGCTGCCATGGTCTTATTGTCGCGTAAAATGTGCTTCTTGAGATGAAAAATGATGCTGGCTGCGTCATCACGACACAGCCCAAACTGTTCCGGGAAATTTCTTGACCGGTCAATAACTCACTCGCTCAAACATTTTCGAACGCCATGGACTCCGCCAACCGGGGGTCACGAGCCGCAATCACTCGCGTATCACCGGCAACTTTCAAGACCAGTCCGGTTAACAGCGACATCATGCCGACCATGCACATAAATGCTGAAAGGATGCCGATCCAATTGACTGCATAAGGCAGTGCACTGGCTTCGGATGCTTCGGGCATGATGATCCAGGTGATATCGGCGAAGTGGACCAGCAGTACATAAGCAGCCCAGAACACGACCATTTTCGGACGGCGACGAACATACATGCTCATCAAGCCCAGGAACGGCAACAGCCAGTGGAAAAAGATCAGTAAGACTGTCCACATTCCCCAACCGCCCAATTGCCGGTGATAGATCCACTCGGTTTCTTCCGGGATGTTGCCATACCAAATCAGCATGTATTGGCTATAAGAGATGTACATCCAGAACAGCAGGAACCCGAAAATCAGCTTGCCCAGGTCGTGGTAGTGTTCTGTCGTGACTTCGTCTCGCATCGCGCCGCTCTTTTGCAGCTTGTAGGCGGCGACCGCCAACATGCTGTGGGTGGCAAGCACACTTCCTGCGAACAAATAGACGCCGAACATGGTCGAAAACCACATCGGCGACAGGCTCATTACCCAGTCGAAGGCTGCGAATGAAGTGACGCCGCAAAATGCCATCGTGGCGGGGCCGCTCCAGTACTGCAGGCGATCGGTCATTGCACGTTCGCCGGTTTCGTCCTGTTGGGTGCTGCCGCGGAAAAAATACAGTGCCAAGCCCAACCAAACGGCAAAGTAGATGACGGCCCGAATCGTAAACCAAGATTGATTGAGCCAACGCGACTTTTCAGTCCAAGCGTCCATCGGCAAGTGATTGGCCGACGCGTAGTTCGGGTCGTCCCAGCGAAACAGGGTGCCTTCGCCCATGAACAAAGTCATCAGGATCGGCAGGAACAGAATTGCCAGCGGGAACAGCATCATCATCACTAATTCGGCGATGCGGCGAATCACGGTACTCCAGCCCGCTCGGACCAAGTGCTGGATCAGCACAAAGAACAGCGAGCCAGTTGCCAGAGTCAGGCAGTAAATGAACGCGGCCAAGTAGGCGGACATGGCGACACGGGCATTGCCCATGAAATTGCCGATTGCCCAACCAGCGATCAACAACAACAAACCACCGCCCAACAGCGGCAGGGTCATTGCAGATAGCGAAGCCGGAAGCTTGAAAGCTGGGTCGTCGGCTGGCTTAACGACGGGGCGTGCGTGTGACATCAGTGCGGACGCTTGTAAAATTCAAGTGGAGGGTGAATGTTGACTAAGTTTCAATCAAGAAAACTTAGTTACGCCGAAGGTGTCTTGGCTGCGGCAGCCTCGGCATCTTCTTTCTCGGCTTCCTTAGCCTTTGCCGCTGCTTCATCAGCAGCCTTCTTTTCGGCTTCGGCTTGTTCTTTCAGTTTCTTGTCGACTTGCGTCTTTAGCTTTTCGATTCGCTTCTTTTCGCTAGCCGGTACTTGGTCCATCGACGCATTTTGACTGCTCTGAAGTGCTCGAACGTAGGCGACGATGGCCCAGCGATCTTCAACCTTGATTTGCGAGGCGTAGCCAGGCATCTTGCGAATGCCGTTGCTGATTGTGTTAAAGAGTTTGCCGTCCGGATAGTTTTCGGCGTACAAACTTTGTTGGTGCAGCGAGGACGGTGGAATCCAGGTCGCCGACAACAGCTTCTGTGCGCGGCGATTGACCAATCCGTTTCCACTGCCGTTCATGCCGTGACAGACCGAGCAGTAGATGCCGAATTGTTGCTGTCCTTTTTCCACTAGTTCAAGCGATATTTCGCGTGGATTCTCGCTCAACCACGGCGTCGTATCCATCACGCTGGCTGCTGGCTTGGCAGTTTCTTCGTTGACAGCTTCGTCCTCTTCAGCCAAGTCAGCGTCATCGAGAGCTCGCACCAACATGGCGGCGCGAGGGCCGTCAATTTTTGCGAGCGCGTCGATGTCGATACCCGTTTGGAAGTTGAGGTCCATCTGGCCACGAGCGACGGTTCCGGGAACGTTCGGTCGCATCGCACGAGCGTCAGCAAACAGAGTCGTGTTTTGCTGGGCGTCCTTCGATGGCGAGAAGTCCATGTCATAAAAGACGTGGAAACGCGGCAGCGGACTGTTGGTTACTCGCATTCGCAAGACAACCAACAACGGGATCACCGACAACGCCATCACCACGATCCAGGTCGTGATCATGAACTTCGGCACCTTCTTGGGCGAGTCGTCTTCGAGGACCGATTGGATGTACTCGCTACCGGTTTCGCCGAACAGTTTTTCAACGCTCGATTGGTTGTACTTTTCGTCGGTCGAGTCAATGTAGACAAAGAAACGATCGTCGGTGACGCGGTCGAAACGCGGGTCGGTAAAAACAGGATTGCTGAACTTTGGCAAACCGTTGAGTGCCCACATGCCAAAGAACGCACCAAACGATGCAAACAAAATGGTCAATTCAAACGCTACCGGAATGAATGCCGGCAACGAGATGAAGGGCTTGCCCGAGATGATGTACGGGTAGTCGATACCGTTCATCCAGATCTGCATCAGCAGGCCTGTTGCAGTGCCGGTCAGGCCGCAGCAAAGCACAATCCAAGGCAGCTTCGTCGGCTTGATGCCGAGCGCCTTGTCGATGCCGTGAACCGCGAACGGTGCGAAGGCATCCGTCTTGGTGTAACCGGCATCGCGGACTTTGCGACAAGCAGCCATCAACGAGTCGACCGTTGCGTATTCTGCGACGATCCCGTGGATTTTTTTATCTTTAGATTCTGACATCGTTATTTCAGTGCTCGTCTTCATGGGTCATATGATGCTGCTTCGCCAACGTCCATTTCACTTCGGCCATGTTGATCACCGGCATCAAGCGGCAGAACAACAAGAACAGCGTGAAGAACAACCCGAACGATCCGATCAACATCGACCAGTCAACCCAAGTTGGCGAGAAGTAAGCCCATGCACTGGGCAGGTAATCTCGCGACAGACTGCTGATGACGATGACAAAACGTTCGAACCACATTCCAATGTTCACGAATATGGAGACGATGACGATCATCCAAGGCGTTGTGCGGATTTTCTTGAACCAGAAAAATTGAGGGCTGATGACGTTGCAACTGATCATCGTCCAGTAAGCCCACCAATACGGCCCAAAGGCACGATTGAGGAATGCAAACTTTTCTTCGGGGACTTGGCCATACCAAGCGATGAAGAATTCAGTGCCGTAGGCCAAGCCCACGATTGAACCCGTCGCCAGAATGATCTTGCACATGTTGTCCAAGTGGCGAATCGTGATCAGCTTTTCAAGGCCTAACATGGTGCGGGCGGGAATCATCAGTGTCAGCACCATCGCAAATCCGCTGAAGATCGCTCCGGCAACAAAGTACGGTGGAAAGATCGTCGTGTGCCAACCGGGAACTTGCGAAACCGCGAAGTCAAACGAAACGATTGTGTGTACCGACAAAACAAGCGGAGCGGCGAAAGCAGCCAGCAACGCATAAGCTTTTTCGTAACGCATCCAGTGACGCGATGATCCCGACCAACCGAGGGACAGAATGCCGTAGGCCATTCGTCGCCACTTGTTCTTGGATCGGTCACGGAATGTTGCCAAGTCAGGCACCATGCCCATGTACCAGAACAGCAGCGAAACGGTGCCGTACGTCGAAACAGCAAACACGTCCCATAGCAATGGACTGCGGAATTGTGGCCACATCCAAAGGTTCAAACTCGGGTAAGGTGCCAACCAAAACGCAAGCCAAGCTCGGCCAACGTGGATACCCGGAAAGGTACCGGCACATGCGACGGCGAAAATCGTCATCGCCTCGGCAGCTCGGTTGATTCCCGTTCGCCAGTCTTGTCGGAACAAGTACAAAATCGCGCTGATCAGAGTACCTGCGTGACCGATACCGACCCAAAACACGAAGTTAACAATCGGCCAGCCCCAGAAAACCGGCGAGCGGTTTCCCCACACGCCGACACCGGTGTACAGCAGATACGCAATGCAGATTCCGAACCACTGCAGCAACGCGAACGAGATCAGGAACCCGATCACCCACGCCTTGTTTGGCTTTCGTTCGGCAACACAGCACACCGTTTCGGTGATGTCGTGAAAGGTCGTGTCGCCCAACACCAACGGGGCACGTTCGCCCGGGCGTTCGACGCTGTTGTCCAGTCCGTTTGGGATCGCAAGTGACATGGAGGGATAGGGTCTAAGAGTTAGGTATTAGGAAAACGTAGGTCCGGGTCGGCTCTGGCGGACTCGGGCTGTCAATCAGTCCGAGACGCTTTACCAGAGATCGGCAAGGCTACTCTTTGTGTGCTTCTTCTTTGTCATGATCTTCGTGACCATGATCGTCTTTCGCATGATCATCGTGGCCGTGTGCTTCATGACCGGCATGATCATCGTGGCCGCCGTGATGAGGTGCTTCCATGGTTGCCAAGTCTTCAAGCTGAGCCGCTGTCATCAAACGCTTTGGCGTGTTGCGAACGCGAGCGAGGTACTCGGTCCTTGGCTTCACGTTCAATTGCCCCAACATGCCATAGCTGCGAACATCTTTGCGTTTCTTGGCGACAATTGATTCGGGATCGGCGATGTTGCCGAAGTTGATGGCGTTGGTCGGGCAAGCTGATTGGCAAGCGGTCACGATGTCGCCGTCTTGAACCTTGCGGTCTTCTTTGCGAGCGGTGATTTTGCCTTTTTCGATGCGTTGGACACAGTAGGTGCACTTTTCCATGACCCCACGACCGCGAACAGTCACGTCAGGGTTCATCACCAACGCTTGCAGCTTGCGGTTGGCCTTTTCGATCGCACTTGGATACGCGTCGATGCCGTAGCCAACGCCGACTTCGGCGTTGTAGTTGAAGTAGTTGAAGCGGCGAACTTTGAACGGGCAGTTGTTAGCGCAGTACCGAGTTCCGATGCATCGATTGTACGCCATCGCGTTCAAGCCCTCGTCGGTGTGAACCGTCGCAGCAACCGGACAAACCTGTTCGCATGGGGCTGTTTCGCAGTGCATGCAGGCCACAGGTTCTTGGACGACGTCGGCGTTGTCTTCGTCGCCTTGGAAGTAGCGGTCGATTCGCAACCAGTGCATTTCGCGGCTATTAAGAATTTGCTCGCGGCCCACGATTGGCACGTTGTTTTCGCTTTGGCAAGCGATCACACATGCGTTACAGCCGATGCACTTGGTCAAGTCGATCGACATACCCCACTGAGGCAAGTCTGGCTTTTCAATTTCGATCGTGTTGATCGGTTCTTCCCACGGCGATCCAGCTCGGCCAACGTGGGGAACGTGTGGTCCCTTCACTTCGGCAAACTCTGGCACCTTGGCAAGCAAGGCGGTCGTGCCTTCGCGAACCAGCGTAAAGCTACGTTGCTGAGTTTCGTCCCGGCCACCTTCGTCGATCGCCCAGTGGTCCTGGGTCGTCGCGATTTCGGTTTCGACAAAACGCGGACGTCCCTTGACGCCAGTCGCTACCAACATTGAATCGCTTGAACGCAGCGGTGAAACGTCGATGCCGACGACTGGCACGTCTTTGGCCAAGCTGCCGCCGACCATTCCGGCTCGTGTTCGGCCGTAGCCGATCATCAGGACCACGACGCCTGGTGCGAGCCCCGGCATTTCATAGACAGGCAGTTCGACGCGTGTGTCGCCGATTTCTAAGGCCGTCATCAATTCATGCTTGACGCTCAATGCGGCTGCCGTCCGCGGGCTCATCACAGCCGCGTTGTCCCAAGACATCTTGGTCAACGAGTGTGGCAGTTCTTGCAGCCAACCGTTGTTGGCAAAGCGCCCGTCGTACAAACCGTCGGCTGGTACGAACAGAATTTCGATTGCGTCTTTGTCGGCTTCTTCAGCGGCAACAGGTTTTGCATCGGTAAGGGGCTTGGCTTCGCCGCTGGGTTTCAAGTCGCTTTTCACGACAAGGTTGTCGGCGTATCCATCGTGCAAAAGTGCTTGCCACTCGCGATCGCTTAGCGCCGAACCGGCCAGTTCGTCGGTCGTGCGGCGAACGATCTGCATTCCTTCGGTTTCTTTTTCGCCCAGCATCGACGCAATGACTTCGATGGCAACGCGTCCCCCCAGCAAAGGAAGGATCTGTGGCTGGCAAACGCCGTAGTGACCGTCATCGGCGATCACGTCGCCCCACGATTCGAGCGGGTGCGCCATTGGCAGCGACCACTCGCAGGCGTAGCCGGTTTCATCGTCGTATTCGCCAAGGTAAATCGAATGTTCGAGCTTTCCAATCGCGCCGGCCAGGTCGACATCGCCAGGAGCTGAAAAGACTGGGTTGTCACCCAGAATCAGCAGTGAATCGATGTCGCCCGCGTTAATTTTGGTGGCCAAGTCGCCGATGGAAACCGTGTCGCCCAAGTCGGCGTCTGCGGTGGCAACAAACTTTTGAGCCTTGCCAAGCGAACCGAGTTTTTGGTTCATGCGAATGCCAGCGGCAACCGCTTCGGCACCCAGCGATTCGCCAACCACAACCACTGCTTTTTCACCGGCTTCGGCGATGTCGTGTGCGGCCACGTCCAAGAATCGTTCCAGCCGTTCAGCAGGCGACATCTCGTTGTAGGCTTTGTCGCCTTCGCCGGAATGGTCGTGTTCGGCACCGCCAGCCAGTTCGTCGACGCGACGGCCAAGTTCGGCCAGCAATGCCGTCATTTGGCTCGGTTGGATCGCCAATCGAGTGTCGGCACTGGCACCGGTGCCGGTGTAGCCGCCCTCGACGACATACAACCGGTTCATTTCGCCCGCGATCGGGTCGCGGCGTTTCGAGAAACTGCGAGCCGACGAGATCATCGACTTGTGTTTGCCCAGGATGTCAGCTTCGATCGTGATGATCACGTCCGCTTCGTCAAGCGACAGGACTTGGTCCGCCGACTTGCCAAAGACCGACTTAGTGGCTGCCGCCATGACGCCGCCGTCGATCGAATCGAAGCGACAGATCGTCGAGCTAGGTAGTTTTTTCTTCAGTGCCGCCAACATCCGCGCCGTTGATGGCGAATGAGTCGGTGACATCAGCACGGCGAACTTGGCGCCGTTGCCGTTTGCCGCAGCCGAATTGACGAGGTTTTTGCCGAACGAATCAAATTCGCTCCAGCCGACTTGTTCGCGGTTTTCAGCGCCCTTTTTCAGAATGAAGCCGCCATCGCCGCGAGCACGGTCGGGGTCGTACAATCCCAAGATCGACGCTTGCGAGAACACGTCGGTGCCGCTGCCGCCTGGGTGATCCTTGTTCGGTTCGATCTTTAGCGGGCGACCGTCGAAGTTTGTGATCAGCAAGTTGTAGACACGGCCGGCCAATTCGAAGTTGGTAGCCCGGCTGTAAGTTTCGCCTGGGATACGTCCTTCGGGGCGAATCACGAATGGCAGGATTTCTTCTTCAGGATATCGGCACCCAGCGGCTCCGACGAGTGCCAGCGATGCACCCATCAACTGCATCCAACGGCGACGCGAAACACCCTCGGGGAACTCCGATGCTGCGACCGGGAATTCACGGTCGAGGTACTGTTCGAATTCTTCGCCGCCGCGGAATTCCGACAGACTTCGCCAATACTGCGGTCGCGACTTTTCCTGGGTGGCTTCGGATGTCGAAGGTTCCGGATGGTTCAAGGTCATGTCGAGAGATTACGAAAAAAGGTGAAGTGATTTGCAATTCAGACGCCAAACGCTTTGTCGAACGCGAAGACTGCGTTCCAAGCCGTTTGGTCGTGATCTAGCGGTGACAAACGGCGCAGTGGACTTGCGGGTTGATGTTGTGTTCTTTGCGCCATTCTTTGGCAAAGGTCGCCTGAGCTTCTGGGCTTTCGAATTCCCAGTCCAGCTTCGTCACGAATTCCTTCGGACGCAGGTGAGGCTCGGGGTTGCGGTGACAGGTAATGCACCATGCCATCGACAACTCTTCGTGCTGGTAGACAACTTCCATTTGGTCGATACGGCCGTGGCAAGACTTGCAACTGACGCCCGAGTTCACGTGGGCGGCGTGGTTGAAGTACACGAATTCGGGCAGGTTATGGACTCGCTTCCAAGCCATGCTGCGGCCGGTTTCCCAGCTCTCTCGAATCGGTGCCAGTTTGGGACTTTCCGGGTGAACCGCCGACAAAGCTGTGACGCCTTGGTCATTGGCCGGTGAGTGGCAATTCACACACGTTGCCGTCGGCGGGATCGCAGCGTGTGCGGCGTCGAAGACTGTGTTGTGGCAGTACCGGCAATCCATTTTCAATTGCCCTGCGTGAATCGCATGGCTGAAAGGAACCGGTTGAGTCGGCTGGTAGCCGATATTCAAAGTGACCGGGTCGGTCAGCAATCCGCCCATCGCGCCAGCGAACACTGCGCCTGCAGCGCCAGCGACAGCCAAAAGGCCGAGGAGGGGATTGATCCAGCGAGGAAACAAGAACCGTTGCATAATAATACTGTCTGGCCCAGCAATATCGTCGCCGACGTCAGAGCGTCACGAGTCAATTCGCGGGGGCGGGAGTAAGAAAAAGAAGGCGTCCGTTGCCCGATCGGGCCGCAGTATGGCGGTGCTGGTAGCAAGCTGGCAATGCCGACCCTTGGGTGAGCGACATTCTGTCGCACAGATTTCTCGAGCGGGCGTCCAAAATCCTAGCGACTCAGCGGACTGGGTAAGAACCGCAGGCACTGGTGAGCGGACAACGCGGCCCGAGCGTGACGATTCGACGCACGCCTCGGGTTGTAAGAAAAGCCAGTTCCGCCAAGGGAACTGGCCGTCGCAGCAATCGCAAGTGCCGCGTCCAGTTCGCTACTGCTTGGCGTAGCCAGCGGAGGGCGTGCCGTCTTCGTTAATATGGTCGGTCGCCCACAGCAATCCGCGAACAACGACGTCCATGTAACGAGCGTCAGCGACGGTTTCGTTTTGGTGGCCTAGCGAAGTGCTGAAAATACGCGTCTTTTTAGGTCCGTACTGATTCGTCCACGCGATCACAGCCGTCGACTTCTTGGGCTCGGCCTTCGGATTCGCTTTCAATTCCTTCTTGTTGGGCGACGTCATCTGGTCGCCTTTGACCAAGACCGAAGCGCCGCTGAAGACTCGCATGTTGTTGTAAAGTTCTTCGTCGGTTGTCGTCCAGTTCATCAGCCCCTTGGTGATCGGGTGATCCGAGTCGCTGTAAACGACGTCGATTGGTGTCTTGGGGCCGTGCGCTGTCGATTGAACGCCGATCATTTCGTACCAGCGTGCGTTGTCGGCACCGGGTTCGACTGGGCTGCGGTAGTCGCCCCAGCGATAGCTGTGCATGGCACAGTGAAGATTCACTGCAGGAACACCGTTCTGGTGAGCCGCCAAAATTCGGTTGACGTACGGTTTTTCGGTCACGTTGGCGGAACATTCGTCGTGAATGATGACGTCATAGCCGTCGGACCAATTGTCGGACTCGTATATTTCGAATCTCGCTTCCGTGTTCGAGCTTTCGCTGGTTTCGATTGTCACAACCGCGTTGATACGTTCTTCGATGCCGGACTTCAGCAGTTTGGTTTGAGCCGGGTAGTCATGGCAGCAACCGCCCGCGATCAACAGCACTTTAAGCGGCGCGGTGCCGGTGGCTGGGGGTTCGTCGGCTGAAACGCAGTTCGGCAGGAAGGTAGTCGCAGTCAACGCGAGGGCTGTGAGCAAATTTTTCATGAATCAATCATTCTGGGCGGGAGAAGTGGGGGATGGGACGAAAGGCCAGTCGTCTCAGTTTACTTCAATTCGCAGGGCGGATCATTCGCTGAGCAATACTTCGCTGTTGGACCGGAGCGGTAACGGTCTCGTCGAACCGGCGGAGAGCCGCAGTCGTAGAAAACAGATGAAACGTCCTCGAAATCATCGTCGCTTGTCTGTCTTGATCGGGCTCGCCATCGTGATCACCGTTGGCGTGGTCGGTTACATCCAGTTCTATCTGGCTCGGCCGATTGGCGAGGGGCCGGCCGGGCCAGCGGTCGACGCTGCCGTATTTAGCCAAATCTGGACCGATCGCAAGATCCGCGTTATGGGCGTCGGCGACAGCATTACCGCCGGGTTGGGAGCAAAGTCGGCATCGCACACATTCTTCAACCGTCTGTTGACCAATCCGGACGACGAATTCGATGAACTCCGCGGCGTCTGTTTGTCGGCGGTTGTCCCTAACCTCGAATCTGAAAACTACGCGGTATCGGGATCCGAGTCGCAAATGCACCTAGACGTCATCGCCGAGCAAATTCCGGTCACCGAAGACGCCTTTGGCATCGTGCTGATGACTTCGGGCGGCAACGATCTGATCCATAGTTATGGACGCAGCGCCCCACGTGAGTGCGCGATGTACGGCGCGACACTCGCAGAGGCCGAGCCTTGGATCGACAACTTCCGAATTCGTTTGCGAGATATGTTCGACGGGCTGGTCGGCAAGTTTCCGCTCGGTTGTGAAATCTTTATTGGTGACATCTATGATCCAACCGATGGTGTCGGCGATGCACCCAGCATTTTTCTGCCCGATTGGCCGGACGGATTGGCGATCCACGCCAAATACAATGATGTGATTCGAGAGGTTGCTGCAGAGTTTCCGCAGGTGTTCGTCGTGCCGCTGCACAAAAATTTCATGGGGCACGGTTCACATTGTCGTCAGTTCTGGCGATCAACCTACGACGCCGAGGATCCGCACTATTGGTTCTTCACCAACATCGAGGACCCCAATGACCGAGGCTACGACGCAATCCGCCGCGTCTTCTTGAACGCAATTGTCGCGAACTCGTCGCTTGTCAATGCAGCCGTGCATTGATTGGTGCTGTGAAGTTCAGCCGGCGTGAGCGGCTCGTTCTGCGATGATCTTTCAACGAAAAAAGCGAGTGAGACCTGGTCTCACTCGCTTGGCGAATCTGATCGAGATTTGAACTGCTGTTTAGGCGGCTCTTAATTCTCGGTGGTGTTGGGCACATCCGATCCACTCGGTGACTTCGGCCAAATCGGGTGCCTTGCCGTTGCGAATGATTCGCTTGCCCTCGGTACTGCTGGCGATCGCGTCGATGATGGCGAACATGTCGTCGGCATCTTGGACGGCGAGTTCTTCGGGAGTCGTGACTTCGGCCATGACCATCAGTTGTGCATCATGCCCGCGAAGCATGGGGACTCGGCAAACCAACGTCGCTTGTTGTTGCCATTGCAGTACCGTGTCGGCGTCGATGCGGCGATGCCCCAACTGCTCGGCCACCGATTCAGAGTCTGCGTTTAACAGGTCGTCGACGGTGTAGATGCCGATGGCATGCAGTCGTTCTGCCATCCGAGCACCGATCGAGGGTGCATCGACGATGGGGCTGTCACGTTGCAGATAGAATCTCAGTTCGTTTTCTGAATCGCGTGATGATCGCTCTTCGCGTACGCGAGGCTCTCGGTCGCGGCGACGCTCGCTTCGGGCCTCACCGTTTTCGCGGCTACTTTTGCGAGAACGTCGCTGGCGAGTCTCGCGTGGTTCACGCTCGAGTCGTTCTTGCAGGTCTTGTTCGTAGCGAACCGTTTCGCGAGGTGTCGATTCCGAGGACGAACTGGATCGGCTGCCGTTGCGTCGATTGGCTTGACCTGAACCCGAACCTGATCCGTAACCCGAACCATAACCTGATCCCAATCCGTAGCCGTTGCTTTGGCTAGAACCGTTTCGGCTAGTACGGTTTTGCTGCGATCCGTTTCGCGATGTGCCATTGTGTGACGAGCCGTTTCTTGACGTGCCGTTGCGGTTTGCATGGGCGTTTCGTTCGCGTCGCACGGAACCTTCCAGCGAATCGTCGATCAGCGAATCACGGTCGATTGATTCAACCGTGCGAATCGATCTGCGTCGGCGGCCGCGTTGGGATGGCAAGCCATCATTGTTTTCGTACTCGTAGCGATCGCTGTCAAAAACGAAATCGGCATCGCGGTCGTTGGATTCGGTCAGACGTTCGTCGCGATAGTAGCTGCGACGCGAACCACGAGCGGCACGGACGACGTTTGCGCGGCCAGGCCCACGGTGGATGTTTCCATTGACGTCATAACGGACACCGTTTCGGCCGCGTGCGAACCCGCCAAATTCGCGGTCACTATTGCTGTTGGCTGCTGCAATCCAACTGGTTAGTCGTGACAGTTCGTGGCTGCTGCCGGAGAGCAGCAGTTGTTGGCCACGGTCCGTCGCCAAGAAATCCTCAACTCGTTCCAGCAGATCAACAGGATGGATCGATGCCAATTGAGCCGGCGTCAAGATTCCACATCCGACCAACACGCGAGCGTCAAAGCCACGTAGTTGGGGGACTCGGCAAACCAAACGGCATTCTGCTTGCCAGCGGCGAATCGTCGATGCGACCACATTGGTCAGTCCCAGTGCGTCAGCCAATCGGTTGGAGTCTTGTTGCATCAAGTGATTGATGTGAGTGACGCTTAGCCCACGCAGACGTGCTGCGGCGACGGCGTCAATCGACGGAGCCTGGTCAATGGGGCTGTCGACGGACAGAAAAAACGGGCTCTGAGGTGTCGCGGCAGGCGCAGTCGCCGCTGAAATATGAGTTCCGTTTACCATTGGCGACGCCACATGGCCGTTGGGACCATCGGTCGCACGAAAGGTCGTCTCTGGATAGAGACTCCTTTGCATCCTGGCGTTGGCGCTGGCGTTTGGATTGACGCTGGCGGACACACTGTCCGTTGTGTAGTTGTCCGTAAAGTAGTATCCATCGCGATAGTCAACTCCATCACGCGCCCAGTCGGTGCGAGCCGCGTTGCCGTAGACCGGTGATGGATCAACCGGATGCACTGCCGGCGCATGTTGTTGCAGCGGAGCCGCTTGGTGGCGACGTTCCGGGTTGTCGTACAGGCCGTAGGCTTCTCGCCAGGCCATGTCGAAGTCGCGATTGACATCATCGGCGCGGCCGTCGACGGCATAGTGCGCGTGGACAACGTTTTCGCCGTTTGTATGGGGATGTGGTCCGACATAGCTTTCGGCTGCGTACTGAGGACGCCAGATTGGGCGGTGAGCGTGAACAACGCGTTCGCCGCGAATTGCGAAGTCGCGGGCACCAACCCGGGCGAGTTGGTCGGCTAAGCCTTGGTGGCTGGTCAGCACAACAATTTGACGTCCGCGGTGGGCATAGTCACGCAGGGCGGCTGCGATCGGATGGTTGCTGCGGCCATGTTCGCCGTGTTCAAAGTACGCCATTGGTGCCGCGTAGCCAGCAAAGTCAGCGTCTTGGAACAATTCGCGGTGAGTTTCCAGAATCAACGGAACTGGTCGTCCGAGTTGATCCAGCAATTCACCGGCGGCCATGCGGACAGCCATCGACGCGATTGCTCGGTCCGCTGCCGTGCATTGGTCCTCTGCGCGACCGTTGATAGTAACGCCAACGTCTTGATGCGACACGATTTGGTAGTGCCACTGGACGGTTTGCAGACGGCCTGCCGACAAACGTACCAACCAACGACTGGCGACCACCGATAGCGGCGAACGCGATGCCGCAGAACGCTCGGTAGCTCGCAGTTGTTCGAGAATCGTTTGGCGACGTTGTTCGAGCCACTGAATTCGTGAATCGGACGCGGGTCGGTAATCCGATCGAACGTAGGCAGCATCCGTGTGGTCGAGATACGAATCGATCACAGGCAACGATCGCATGGATCGGCGGAGTTCCGACGCAGTGCGAAGGCAATGGTCAAGTTCGGCAGAAACGCGTGCCAGTTCGGCCGAGCGTTGATCGCGTTCGCGTCGCAGCCCGACCCAGTTCGGGCGGTAAGCTGCATCCGACCACTGAGTGAATTTGGATTCGTGGCCAGCCGAATGCTGACGCAGCAGCGAATCGCGATGGCGATTGAGCCCCTCGATCGCGGCAACCAACCAGGATTCGCTATGCGATAGCTCGGCCAATTCTTCGTCGCGGCGAAGTGATCCCGCCGACTCAGTTGGACGTGCGGCTGCACTGGTCTTGGTGTAAAGCTGCACGCTGCGAAGGTCTTGGCGAATCACTCGCAGGGTTTCTTCGAGCGATGTCGCACTGCGATAACCGACCGACGACGGAATGGTTTCAAACCACGCGTGTTGCAGTTTGTCGGGGCTGGTGTATCGGCTAAGCAACCAATCGATGTTGCGAGTTGCCGCGTCGATGCGTGCTTCGACTTCGTCAAGGTGAACCAGTGGTCGGCCAGCCCCACTGTACACGTTGTGATACAGATCGTCCCATCCACGAGAAGGCTCGTACCGATCGACCGCGCGATAGAAGCCGTCCAAACGCATTTGACGCAGAGCGGCTTCGTCGATCGGGCCACCAGCATAGCGAGCGAACGTGTCACGTCCGGCCAACATCGCTTGGCGAAGTCCGCGGACTTCTAGCATCGCCCGTTGCCAGCGGATCATTTGCGTGTCCAAGTCGTCAAGCGCGCGGCGCAGGGACTCGTCGGAGATCGCAGCGTAGTGGTGGTAGTCGGGCGTTGCTTGCACCGACGAAGCCAATCCGCCGTGACGGCTTGCTTCGTTGTCGATTTCGTCGATCCAGCGGCGCAGTTCAGCTTGGTGGCAGCGCAGGCCACGGGCTTGGTCGTGCAGTCGATTCAGTTCGTGTTCGCGGTGCGAATTGTAAGTGCCTGCGTTCGACGCGCTGGTTCGGTGGATCGGGCGATGACTGCGCAGTCGTCCCAGTTCGGCTTCAATCGACGCCAGTTCTTCGCGTAGTTGTTGGTTGTTTTCGTAGCGACGGTCACCGGCATGTTCGCGGCGATAGCCACCGACCGAATCGAAGTTGGCGTCACGGTCGGCATAAACCGAGTCGCGGCCAAGTGGAATTGAACGATAGGTTTCTGGTGAATCCAGTCCGTTGCGGACGCATGCCGAAACGACTCGAGAGACGGAGGTGACGGTCGCATCGGTGATCACTCCATCGACCAAGCTCTCGGGCAATTGAATCGACTTCATCGCCAGAGCGGAATCGGAAAAGCCCGCATGGCTAGTCACGCTGGCCCAGCTTGCATGATGAAAGCCAGTCGAAGGCGGCATCTTATCGCCGCGTGATTCGAACTGGACCGAACGGCGACCACCGGCCGTGCCGTCTTTTTCGCGGCGGCAATGTAGCATGCCATGGCGATCGGCCCAGACGACTCGTCCGGTCGACGAGCTCATCATGCCCAGTGGGTATTCGCGGTTGACCAACGAGTCGCGGATGAAGCGGACGATCGCGGTCTTTCCGGATCCGTCAGGGCTGGTCACCACGTTGAGGTGTTCGGAAAACGGCCCTAGTTCAACGCCGTTGAGCGGTCCGTGGGCGTCGATGTCGATTCGGTCCAACAACATGATTTGGCCCCTCCATGGCCACGCGGGTCAAAACCCAACAAATTGCATTCATTGCAGGTTGTTCGTGAAAGAATGGCGATGTCTTCGCCTTAAAATTCCCTTCGCGGTCACCGTCTAATTCGCGGATGTTCACCAACTTTAGTCGAAATGGGTGTTTCACGAAAAGAGATATTCTTTTCATGCCAAGGTGTCGCGGCGAAGTTCAATCGCGTTGCCTTAAACTGCGATAGACACGTACTTTTCAGCGGCTTTGCGTGTTCACCTTGCTCAGCTTGATTGCACCGGCGGGGAACTCAACGAACTGTAGAACCAAAAAGAAAAACCGAAACGGCGAGAGTCGGGGCGCTGCCGAGCGATTGGAGCTGGGGCTGAGACTGCGGGCTTTTCCGGGGTTCGGCACAGCAAACAACCAGCGGTTAGCTGCATCCGCGGCACTTGGCTGCCGATAACTGGTATTGGATGCGTGCCGCTGGCTTTGTTACAGGCCGATGTGGACGACGTCTCACGAAGGATCGAGTTACCGAATGTCGAAAGTTGTTATGTCACGGCCAATGGATCATCAAGCACTCGCCGAGCCCTCGGCGCATCATCATGGTCGCAGAGCTTTTGGTGCCAAGTGGTTGATGAGTGTTGGTGTTGTCGTCGCCAGTGCCTCGATCATGGGGTGTCAAGACGGGCCGCTCTACGCAATCAAAGCTGCCAATCCTTACTATTCGATGAACGAATGGAAAAAGGACGAGGCGATTGGGGTCACCGATCATCAGCGGATGCAGCAACTTTCGGATCTGGCGGAAACGATCGCAGCGCTGCCGCCTAACCGCCAGCAATTCTGGACCGGTCAATTGAAGCAGATGATCGAGAATGACCAGAGTCCCGAGATGCGACGACTAGCCGTTCGTGCGGCCGGCGCTCTCAAGGATGCATCGTCGCTGGCGTTGATTGAAACCGGGCTGGATGACGAGAGCATGAAAGTGCGGATGGAAGCCTGCGAATCACTTGGACGGCGGCCGGGCGATGATGCAGCCCGTTTGTTGGCCGCGACACTGGGCAGCGAAACCAGTCAAGACGTCAAACACACCGCCATCGAAGCGCTCGCAAACCACAAAAGTCCGATCGCGTTGGACTCGCTACGCGTGGCCTTGTCAGATCGAAATCCGGCGACACGAGATTTGGCAGTCGCGTCACTGCGCGGCGTCACAGGCAAGAATTACGGAAGCAATCCAGATGTCTGGATCGCGGCACTCGACGGCAAGCCCACATCCGAACCCGAAACCCGAATCGCAGACCGAATCCGAGGTTTGTTTTAACGAAAACTGCGTCGACTCGGCTGGCCGTAGTTTTGTTGCGTCTTAGTTTTGTTGCGTCTAGTGCTGACTGCTAGCCTGCAGCCCAGCCGATTACTAAGACCGGAGACCGTGTTTTAGAGCACACTCGTGACTATTCGCTCGCGATCAAGCCCGCCCAGTAAAGCGTCAATCCTCGATTTTTCGCGCTGTCGTGAAATCGCCTTCAACAACAATCGATTCGTTTGACATGAGCCCATCTCTTCGCCAAAAAAATGACACGTTGGCTCGCGCCGTAGCTTGGACAACCATTTCGGTTGCATCTTTTTTCACCGGCGCGGCCCAGGGTCAACAGGACGAACGCATTTGGGTGGATGCCGGCGGCACGTATTCTGTCCAGGCGACATTGATCGATTGGACCGGCGATTCGGTGGTACTGCTGCGTTCGGATGGAGGCGAAGTTCGGCTTTCGCTCAGTCAGCTTAGCGAGCAGGACAAAGTCTACGTTGCCGAACGAAAAGTCACCGGCAGTGCTCTGAACAAACTTCGTGGTGGTCCACCGGTTGCGCCGACCATCGATCCGCTGCCGCCATTGACCTTGCCGACCGCAGATGAGCTTGGCGATCCCGCGGACACGCCCGGCTCGCCAATGGCAATGGATGGCACCGTCCAGTCGGTCAAGCTGGATTCGTTACCGAAAAGTCTTCCAGCGGACCGTTCGCTCTTCGAGGTTGGATTGACGGCCAGGCGGATCGCTATACCGCGAGTGGATTTCAACACCACGGTTTCGGAGCCCCGTGCGATCACAATGTCGGGTTACGAAGACAAACAGACGATCGCTTTGGCGATGTCCGTTAGCCATCACATTCGTTTGCCGGGTGAAAAGACTCGCCAAGAATTAGTCGCCTTCGACATTCTTAATCAGCGAGTTAGTGTACCGATGCAGCATAGCGAAACGATTCGGTTACTCGATCATCGGATGGATACCGGGAAGTCGTTAGTGTTGGTTGGATTCAATTCGCTTGGCCGCGGCGGCGATCTAGCCGTGGTCGACGGTTGGACGGGCGGCTCGTTGGAACTTTCGCGTCGTCGGCCTGTTAGCGGTAAGGCGGACCCCGGTGCGATGCACCAACTTCGATTTGCAAAGTGGATCGACGATGAACACGTTCTGGCGATCATCGACCAGTCGCTCGGCTTGTGGAACATCGTGTCCGGCAAGCAACTCTATCGCGTCGATGGCATCGAGTCCCGATCAATGCCCGCGCTATCCGGTGGCGGACGTTATCTTGCAATTCCGTACGAAGGCGGTGTTGATCTGATGGCCACAGAAACGGGCGAATCGCTCGGGCGAATCAAGGTTGAAAAACAAGTTCCCGGAGTCGCCTTCTCGCCACAAGGTGACATGTTGGCGATTGCGACGACTCGCCGAGTTCGTGCGTGGGACTTGCCGTCGGCAGCCTTGGCCGGTGACGTTCGCTCGCTCAATAGTCTCGGACTCGGCACGCCGCTGTGGATTGATCACGACCTGCTGCTGACCGACGACGGCACGCTGGTCAGCCTGCATCGCGGTGTTCCCATTTGGCGCTATGACGTCGCAGGGACGCAGCGGCAAAGTTTCGGCAAGCACATCGCAATCTTTCGAAAGACGCCGCTGACCGAAATGACGGTCGTCTCGATTCCTCACCCAGCTGCGCGGCAAATGATTCAACGCATCGACGCCAGCCCATCACCGATCCAGCCCGACAAGTGGCGTGTCCTCGGACGCAGCGGTTGGGGATCCGGCGGGTGGGTCGATCGCGATGTCCAAATCGGTGGACTGACCAATAGCCGCCGCTAAAACCTGGTTGCATCCTGTTATTGGGATTGGTCCATGCATCGCCGTGTCGAAGGCGTTAGGCAACATCAGCAGTCCCGTGTGTCCCGCGCAGGTCGCTGATTTCCCGCGTCATCAGCCGGAACGTTTATGGCAAGTCATTCGTCGCGTTTGACTCGTCACGTTGCAACTGATCGAGATCAAGACGATAGAGTACTTGGTTGTAATCGTTGCGAGACGTCGGCGTCTTTGTGCGAGAAAACGTATGCGTGTACGTAGCCTCGAATAGAAGAATCGATGACTGTAAATCCGTGAATTCCGGATGCATCGTTGGGTTATAGAACGTGTAATTTTGGTGAGTGACAACTTTGATGGCGTTGCCCCATGGGCCCAGTGGTCCGCCAGACTCGGCGTACCAAATTTCGCCTAGCAGTGATGTTTCACCCTTCATTTGCGTAAAGATCGTCACCCACTTCTTGCGAAACGCATTCCATGCAATTGCACCTCGGTGTGGCGTTATTCGCTCGGGCGATCCCAATGCAGGGACCGATGGCTGCGGATGAAGTGGTTCCCATGTCGCCGGGTTCTTCCAGTCCTCAAACGTAGCCGGGCATTTCAACGTCGGAAACGGATCGCCAAACAAGACCCATCGCTTTCCCGCGTCGTCGATCCAGAACACCGCGTGCCCATGAGGCGACGGTGGTGGTTTTAACTCTCCATCAGATCGTTTCCAAAGGACTTGGACGTTTTCAAAATGCTCTGTGTCTTCGTTCCATACGCTTAGTCCGCGTTCGTATTCGGTTAACGGTGGTTCTATTTTTGAATAAGTCGCTACCAGGCGGTCTTTCCCATCGCGACTCGGAAGGCTTGCGTATCCGCCAAGCCAAGTAGGGCCGTCGCCGGGCAACTTGGCGATGTCTCGTGGAACGCTCGTCTCGTTCGTGACATAGTCGTAGCGAAGTTGGATTGGCGGTTTGAAAGACGAAATTGGCCGCAGCGAAGTCGTCGCGCCGGTCATGTGGAATCGTCCCAGTGGATAGCCCGGTACCGTCGTGTCACCCCAGCTCCAGTACAGCTTCCCATTGTGGACCGCGTTCTGAACGGTGTCACAACCTAGAATTCCTTGCTCGGTCCAATCAAGGTGCTCGCCAAGCTTTTGGCTCTCTGCAAACAAACCGCCACCAGTAAGCCGGCCCAGACGTTTTGCGGGAAGTTGGCGATCAACGCTGATTGTGATTGATTTCCCAGGCTGCGGCGTGACACGCACGCCCCGATAGCCAAAGCCGTCTTTGGGAACTGAGTAACCATGTCCTGCGACGTGAAACCATGTTGGCACGTTCATCAATTCAGGAAGGTCAAACGCAATCACTCCCGCATTGTCCGAAACAAACCTTTCGTTGTGCGTCGTGCGCAGTTCAACTAGCGGAACAGGCCAACCGTTGTCCGAGTCAACAATCTGGATCCGGCACAGATCTTCGGACCAGGCCTGAGTAACGCCCAGTGCAAAAAATATAACGCTGAACCACGCTGTCGAAGTTGAACTACGCATCACGTTTGATGTCCGCCATGGTTTTTGATGGGAGTAGCGGTAGAACGATCTAACAAAGTGTTTAAGGCGAGCCTTTGGTGACGCGTGGCCAACTGATTCTCAGTCTACAATCACGAATTCGTTGCAGTTGAAAAGCGACAGGCAAAGGTGGGATAGTTGATCCACGTCGGTTGTCTCGCTTGCTTGGAAGAATGCGATTACCTCACTTCGCTCTTGGGGCGAAGGCGTTCGTCCGAGACAGCGAACGAAGGCATGTTCGATTTGTGAATCCGCTGTTCGATGCGCGTTCAGTATCGAATTGGCCATCAGCTGTGCCATCTGAAGTGAAAACTGCGAATTCAGTAAATGCAGAGACTGAGGTGCTGTTGTCGAGTTGCCACGACTTGAGCAACTCGCATTGGCGTTGGGACGGTCGAAAACTTCAAAAATCGGGTATCGCAGATTTCGACGTGCGAAAACGTAAACACTACGGCGACCGTGCTCGGAACTGTCTTTCGTCACGTCCCACTGATTTTTTAGGAGAGTCCCTACCAGTTCTTTTGGCAGCGGTGGACGCACACCGGGGCCACCGGCTTTCAGATTGATTTGACCGGAAGCGACCAGGATGGCGTCACGAATTGCTTCGCCTTCTAATCGCCAGCGAGGGTAACGCGAAAGAAATTCCGCTCGCGGGTCCTCTTCTAATGTGGATGCCCACGCGATTCGTTCTGAATTAGTTGCATCGTCGGCGAGACGGCTTCGTTGACGATAGGTTGCTGAGGTCACGATCAATCGATGCAGCGACTTTAGGCTCCAGCCTTGTTGAATGAAGTTTAACGCGAGCCAGTCCAGCAACTCGGGATGGCTGGGTTCAGACCCCATAACACCAAAATCGCTGGGCGTATCTGTCAGCCCGACACCGAAATGGTGCTGCCATACCCGGTTGACCATGACACGCGCGGTCAACGGATTTTCTGCGGCGACCAGCCAGTTTGCTAAAGCTGTGCGAAGTCCAGCGGTTTGGTCCGATCGCTTTGGCGCGAATGCATTTCGTTTGGACGACACGACACGGATCACGCCGGGGTCCATTTTCGGACCGGGACTGCGGAAGTCGCCCCGCAGCATTAAGTGGCTTGGCTGCTCGTAAGGAAACGATTCCTGAAGCATCGAAAGCGAGTGGTTTTTTTGCAGCTTCACTGCGGGTTCAAAGATGGCTCGCAAGCGATAGAAGTCTGCTTGGCTGATTGAATCGTACTTGTGGTCGTGGCATTGCGCGCAACCAACTTGCAATCCTAGAAAGACCTCACCAACGGTCGATGTCAATTCGTTCAACACCGTGTGACGGCGCTCTTTTATCAAGTTGATGTCGGGCATGTCCGGTCCTGACAAGCAAAACCGTGTTGCCGCCAATGCTGATTTGTCGTTCGGATAGATCTCATCGCCGGCTATTTGACGCCGAATGAATTCGTCGTATGGCATGTCCTCGTTCAGGGACGCGATCACCCAATCTCGATATTGCCACGCTTCAGGCCGAAGTTTGTCGTGCTCGAACCCATCCGTCTCGGCAAATCGTGCAAGGTCTAGCCAGTGCTGTGCCCAACGTTCACCGTGTCGTGGAGACTCAAGTAACCGATTGACCAAACGGTCGTAAGCATCCACGTTCGCGTCCAATTCGAATTCAGCAATTTGATCGGAAGTCGGCGGTAACCCCGTCAGATCAAAGCTCAATCGCCGAATCAGTGTTCGGCGTGACGCCTCAGGCTGTGGGTGCAGATTGCGTTGATTTAATTCGTGCTGGATGAAATCGTCGATCGGATTCCTTCGCCATCCAGATTCATTTGGCGACGGCACATCAGTTTTTTCGATTGGCTGAAACGCCCAGTGATCACGATCGTACGTGTCGATCGGCACTTCCACGTACTCGGTTGGATAATCTTCCGCTCGCAGGTGCGCCGTTGCAGCGAAAGCGATTGCATACGACACCACGTGCGCCATCAAGATTTTTGCGGCAGTTCGGCCGCCAAAAATGGTCGTTTTCATTGGGCGTCGCACTTGCATCAACTGATCAGTCCTTCGATGGATTCAGCTTCGTCGGGGCCGGTCAATCGCTTGTGCAGCCCGTTGTGAAAATACGTCAGGTCATCGTGATCGATTCCCAGCAGATGTAGCAGCGTGGCATGGAAATTGTTGACCGATACTTTATCGGAGACCGCTCGAAGCCCGAACTCGTCGGTCGCGCCGTGGGCTCGTCCACCGCGAATGCCAGCACCAGCGAGCCAGACGCTGTAGCCCCATGGGTTGTGATCGCGACCTTTTCCCTGTTCGCTCATCGGCATTCGCCCGAACTCGCCGCCCCAGATCACCAAGGTATCGTCCAGCAGACCGCGTTGTTTGAGATCTTGCAGTAGCCCAGCGACCGGTTTGTCAGTGCGCTGGCAGTGTTCGGTGTGATTCTTCTCGACGTCCGCGTGTGCGTCCCATCCATTCGTATCGCCGGAATACAATTGCACGAACCGAACACCGCTTTCAATCATGCGGCGAGCCAGCAAACACCGCTCACCGAACTCTCGCGTTTCTTTTCTGTCGATGCCATACATCTTCCTTGTGTACGCGGTTTCGTTCTGGATACTGACAAGCTCCGGTGCTTCCGTTTGCATGCGAAACGCAAGTTCGTAAGCCTTGACGCGTGCGGTCAAGCGATCGTCCGAATCTCGTTGCTCTCTGTGCCGCCGATTTAGTTTGTCGATCAGTGCCAAGTCTCGCTGCTGCTGCCCGGCACTCACGCCGGGTTGTGGCTGCAAATCAAGGATCGGCGAAGCTCCCGGTCGCATGGTGACGCCTTGATATGAAGCCGGAAGATACCCGTTTCCCCAAGCGGGCGGGCCACCCTTCAAACCGCCACCGGGGTCGGGAAGAACTACAAACGCCGGCATGTTTTGGTTTTCAGAACCCAGCCCATAAGCGACCCAACTTCCAACACTCGGACAGCCCATCAAGGTGCTGCCTGTATTCATCTGATACACCGACTGCGGATGATTCACGCTGTCGCCGTGCATGGAACGAATCACACATAGATCGTCCGCGTGCTGCGCAATGTGCGGAAGAAAGTCGCTGATTTCTAGTCCTGATTGTCCACGCGGGTGGAAGCGTCGGATTGGCGCCAGTAACGGATTCTTCTTCACGTCCCGCCGCGTCATGACATCGCCAAAACTTGCCGGCAGTGACTTGCCGCTGTACTTCGTCAGCATTGGCTTGGGATCGAACAGATCAACATGACTGGGGCCGCCATGCATGAATAGCCAAATCACTCGCTTAGCACGCGGCGTGAAATGAGGCTGAATGACACTCGAACTCGATTCAGCCTGAGCCAGCGAGGCGTAAGCGAGCATCCCCATGCCGCCACCCGCGTTTGCAAGAAAGTTTCGACGGGACTGCAATTCGATTTGATTCATTGCTGGTCTACGCAAGTGCGATCGTACTTTAGTTCATCGAAACCGAAGCTATCTTCATTTTCATCGCGGGATAGAATCTCGCGATTCATGCCGGATCTCAAATGCGATTCCATTTCGATATGGGCACCTCCTGAATCAACGTCGCCGGCTCGAGTGTGAACGAGGGAAGTGACTGAAAGTGCGCTGGGTAATCATATCAGCATGGGGACAGGCAAAGTGACCTCGCCACTTGCTTTAATTGTTTTCGATTGTTTGTGGAATGACGTCTCGCTAGGCTGGTACACCTAGAGGCAAGCTGCGTCTCGACGATTTCACGCCCAAATCCCCCGTTGGATGTCGTGGTTGTTTCACTCAATAGCCCGCAGCCATCGTCGAGCAACGTCCCACCTAACGGCAAATTGCAAGGTTTTCAATATGCGATTCACTCGATTTCTCTTGGTGTCGTTTTGCATTGTGTCAGTCAGATACGCGCACGCAAATGAGTTGACTGTCCATTTGTTTGAGCGAACGCAACTGACGGGAACGTATTTCTCGGAAGGTGCTAGTGCCGGTGACGTCAATGGTGATGGTGAGGTGGACGTGGTTTATGGACCATATTGGTTTGCTGGACCCAAGTACGATGCGAAGCACGAGATTTACAAGCCGGTTCCCCAAAACATGGACCGTTATGCGGACAACTTCTTTTCGTGGATTCATGACTTCAGCGGCGACGGATGGAACGACGTGTTGGTTGTCGGCTTTCCTGGCACGCCAGCCTATGTCTACGAGAATCCGAAGCAGGACGGATGGAGTACCCACTGGAAGAAGCATCAGGTTTTCGATTGGGTGTCGAATGAATCTCCTCAGTTGGTCAACATTTTCGGCGACGATAAACCCGAGCTTGTTTGTACTCGCGATGGGTTCTTCGGCTTCGTGACCATGGATCCAAATGAACCGCTGGGCACTTGGGATTTCCATCCGATTTCTGAACAGGTGACCGCAACGAAGTTTGGTCATGGGCTCGGGATCGGTGACATCAATGGCGACGGTCGACAAGACATTATCCATTCTGGCGGATGGTACGAACAACCCAAAAAAGAAGCTGACACTTCGCGATGGAGGCATCAACCAGCAAAACTGTCGTCCGGTTACGGCGGTGCAGAAATGCATGCCTACGATGTGGATGGCGATGGAGATAACGATGTCATCACTAGCGATCGTGCACATGATTTTGGGTTGTCGTGGTACGAACAAGTGCTAGGTGAAGATGGAATCGAGTTCGAGCAGCATCAGATCATGGGGGCCCATCCGTCCGAGAACAAATACGGCGTGCTGTTCAGTGAACCGCATTCGGTTGCATTGGCTGATATCGACGGCGATGGGTTAAAGGACATTGTCACAGGCAAGACCTACTGGTCGCATCATCGGCAGAGCCCGATGTGGAACGCGGGAGCCGTTGTTTATTGGTTCAAACTGGTCCGACGCGACGACGGCGTCGATTGGATTCCATACAAAGTCGATAGTGAAGCAGGTATTGGGAGGCAGATTTCGATCGGCGATGTGAACGCTGATGGATTGCCCGATATTGTCGTCGGCGGAATGAAGGGGGCTCACGTTCTGGCTCACACAAAGCAGTCAGTCACAAAGGAAGCGTGGGATGCCGCTGAGCCAAAGGTATATTCCGGCCCAAAGCTTCCGAGTGTGGAAAATGCAAATGCTAAGCGAGGACCAAAGTCGAAGACTGATCCTAAGATGGGCCTTGTCGAAGGCGGGATTGAAGGCGAAGTACTGAAGTGTCATGCGAGCGGTGGGAGCGTGAAAGCACAGGACATGTCAAGATTTAGTGCTGACAAGTGGAGCGGCAATTCGCAGCTATGGTGGACAGGTGCGAAGCCCGGTGACACGCTGGATCTGGAATTGCCACCATTCACCGGCGTGGTTGACTTGGAGATCGTGCTGACGTGCGCGAGTGACTATGGCATCGTTCAATTGTCTTTGGATGACCATTCGCTAGGCGATCCGATTGACCTGTACGAAACAGGCGTCGTCACCACCGGCCTGCTTTCGTTTCCGAAACAGTCGGTCGACGGCAATAAACACACGCTGCGTGTCCAAATCGTCGGCGCAAATCCGAAAGCCGCGAAGGCTTACCTATTTGCGCTCGACTACCTGCGAATCAGAACGGCAAATGGAAAGTTTGTCGCTGGTTCCATTCTTGTTCCTTCGGTTGCACCGTAAAAGGTTGATCTTGGCGAATTGCCAAAGTTGCGAGTTCGTTTTCGCAATCTTGAATTGGAAGTGCTCGGTCAAATGTTCACGCGATGGACCAACACGAACTGAATTACAACAGACTCGAATGCATAGGAAATGACGACACATGCGAACGCTCTTCCTGATACTGACAGCATTTCTAATAACGCCAAACGCTTTGGCGCAGCGAGATCGTGAAGTCAAATGGGTTAACGCTGATATTCCCAGCGTGAAGGGACTTGAGCACAAAGTCCTGGCCAGCAAGTCTCTGGGGCATGACGTTGGTTACGTTGTCTGGACACCGCCCGGCTTCAACGAAGCGGAGGTAACGCGATATCCAGTTGTCTACTTTTTGCACGGAGCGGGCGGATCGGAGGCGTCGGACTCAGGTGGGTTCGCATCACGCCTTGCCGATGCGATTGGGAGGAACAAGTTTCCGCCAGCGATTTGTGTATTTCCGAACGGCGGCATGAGTGGATATCGCGGCAATGTGGAGCGTATGGTTGTCGACGAATTGATTCCATCGATCGACGCCGACTATCCGACCAACTGCACGCCATCCGCGCGGGCGATCGTTGGATTCTCGATGGGCGGATCGGGGGCGGTTGCGCTGGCGATCCAGCATCCCGATCTGTTTTGTGCTGCTGGCAGTTGGGGCGGAGCTCTGTCGCGGCAAGGCAATGGCGAAGACAGCCCGTTATTGCCAGCGGCGATGGAAAACGCAGATTCACTCAAGCAAAACGCGTTCGCTCTTCTGACCGTTAACGGAGACGGCGATCGACCGGACGGATTTACTCCGTTGGCAAAAATACTGCAACTGCTTGGCATTTCGCATCAGACGGTCACCCTAGAAGACACCAATCACAATTTTGGCAAATACTACGAGTCGTCCGGCGACACTATGATCGCCTTTCTTGCCCAGCGATTGACTGTCAAATCGCATCATGCGGATCAATCGGCGCGAATCATCCGCGTGCTGTCGATCGGAAACAGCTTTGCCGGCAATGCTTGCAAGTACCTAAAGCAGATCGCGTCAGATGGCGGTATTGAACTTGTGATTGGGACGGCGAATCTTGGTGGTTGCACGCTTGAGCGGCATGCGACGTTGGCAAAGCAATTTGCTTCTGATTCTAAAAGCCGACCTTACTCCTACTCATCGGAATCGGACGAAACGAGACTGAGTCTGCAGGAGTACTTGGTCGCGCAGCCCTGGGATTTCGTCACATTGCAGCAAATGAGCGCGTTAAGCCATCAAAGCGAGACCTATCATCCTTACATTGATGAATTAGTCGCTTTGATTGGTAAACATGCGTCAAATGCTGAAATTGTGATGCACCAGACCTGGGCGTATCGCGCGGACTCTCCTCTACTGAAAGGCTGGGACATCACACAGGATCAAATGCACGAGGGGCTTTCCGAAGCATATGCGGAAGTCGCAGAACAGTTCGGCGCAAAAATCATGCCGGTTGGTTTGGCGTTTCAAATAGCTCGCTCGGCAGATGGCCGCGAGGTTGTGGTTCCGGATCCGAGTTTTGACTACTTGAATCCTGTCTATCCGAATCTTCCGGATCAACAGCATTCGCTTGTCGTCGGTTGGCACTGGCGTTCTCAAAATGACAAGCGATCGCTTTGGTTAGATTTCAAGCACGCCAACGCGAGTGGTTGTTACCTTGCGGGGCTTGTGTGGTACGAAACCCTCACCGGCAACGACGCCCGCGATATTCGATACGTACCCGACGGAGTCAATCAATCTGATGCGTTGTTTCTTCGCGGCGTCGCTCACGATGCGGTCGCGAGTACGCGTGCTGTGAACAAGCGTGCCGTGAGCAAGTAAATGGTCGATCTATGGGTGTTTTCAAAGCTATGTCTCAGGAACTGCGTGAAGCAAATGTGTCCAATCACTCGAATCAAGACGTTTGGTGTTGCCTGTGCTCTTGTTGCAGGCTCTTTCTTTGGAGCCGCCTTTGCGGATCACCCCTTGGTTCAACACGGAACGACGGCACTGGGGGATGTCCATTCGGAAAATGAAACGCAGGGCGTAGTCAATGATCCGATCGTTTTGGATAACGACACGTCCACTGGGACTCGTCCTGATCCTGATCTTAGTGAAAGTGTCTTTGGATCCGGCGAGGCGGCTTACAACGTTTCGTCAGGACCGAAAGACGAACGGTTCGCTGTCTATGATCGTTCGATGCGCGAATTTATGAAGGAACATCGCATCCCCGGTGCGTCCATCGCGGTCACGAACCGAGGAAAGGTCGTCTTTGCTCGCGGATATGGATACGCCGATGTTTCCAATGGAGAGCAGGTGAACCCAGATAGCTTGTTTCGTATCGCAAGTATCTCGAAGCCGATCACGGCAGTCGCGATTTTACAGCTCATCGAGAAAGGGAAGTTGAGTCTAGATGACTGTGTGTTCGCGATCTTGGACTACGAAGTCGACATCATCGCCGCAGGTGACGCGTTCGATCAGCGGTGTCGTGGAATTTCGATTCGGCATTTGCTAGAACATCGCGGCGGTTGGGATCGTGACAAATCGTTCGACGCCATGTTTCAGTCTGTTCGCTTCGCTGAACAAGTGGGACTTCCACCACCAGCTGATCAGTCGGCGGTTATCAAGGCGATGCTGCAACAAGAACTCGATTTTGAACCTGGTCATCGGCACGCCTACTCAAACTTCGGATACTGTTTGCTGGGGCGAGTCGTCGAAAAGATCAGTGGCATGACTTACGAAAATTACGTCAAGAAGAATGTCCTTGAACCGGTCGGTATTGGCACCATGCGAATTGGTGCGACTCGTCTGAGTGGCAGAGCCGATCGAGAAGTTCGCTACTATCACCCTGGTACCGGTCGATCCGTTTTCTCGGAAGACTTGGGTGGTAGGGTGCCCTGGCCCTATGGGGCTTGGAATCTAGAGGCAATGGATTCGCACGGCGGTTGGATCGCCTCAGCGACTGATCTAGCGAAGTTCGCTGCAGCCTTCGACGATCCTGATGCTTGTCCAATTCTTAGTCGCAACAGTATCGAAAAGATGTATAGTCGTCCGCCAGGTTTGGCAGGGCACGATACCGACGGCAAGCAGAAGGCGCGCTACTATTCTCTGGGGTGGAGCAATCGAGTTGTTGATGGTGACAAAATTAATCATTGGCACAGCGGTTCGCTCAATGGCACCGCATCTGTCATGATTCGCCGGCATGATGGCAAGAACTTTATCGCACTCTTGAACACACGAGTCAGCCCATTAGAGGCAAGTGTTAGTAGCGAGATCGATCGGCTGCTTCATAAAATGGCGAACGGCGTAAAAGATTGGCCAGAGTAGCAATCGTGATCATTCGGTATCGCATTGGCTCGACTGAAAGTGAATCGTAGCAGGTAACCATTCCGGTTCGTAACTTCCGTCATGATCCGCGCCAACATTCCACCGAGCAACAATTGCCGAGACGTGTTAGGGTAGCTCTGTTGATTCTCGCAGGCGAAGCTCTTGCAAAGTATCTGCGTAATCAAGTTTGCTACGTAGGAGTCGATCTTGCGTCCGAAACCAGCAACGAGGGAGATTGGTCGAGCGAGATTACGTGCGACCAGCACGGATGCGACCAACGGTTTGATTTTCTTGTTCGACTTCCGGAGTAAAAATGTTTAGATTGTGTTTCCTATTGGTCGCGATGCTGCTTGTCTGCTCCGTAACCGAGGCTGCTGCTGCCGATGAACGCCCGCGTTTGTTCGTGCTGACGGATATCGGTGGTGACCCCGACGACCAGCAGTCGCTCGTTCGTCTAATGGTCTACTGCAACGAGCTTCAGATCGAAGGTCTCGTCGCTTCCGCGTCAGGGACTCCCGGTGAGTTGAAGGTAGCTACAACAAGAACGGATTTGATCCGCGAAATAGTATCAGCCTACGGAAAGGTTCGCGAAAATCTTGCTCGGCACTCAAAAGGGTGGCCCGAAACGGAAACTCTTTTAGAGGTCATTCAGTCCGGAAATCCGCAACGTGGGCTTGAGTATGTCGGCGAAGAACACGACACAAGCGGCTCTACGTTGTTGATCGAGCGTGTTGATGCGGGTTCTGTAAATCACCCCTTGAACATAGCGATCTGGGGCGGTCAGACCGACCTTGCTCAGGCACTTTGGCGAGTACGAGAGGACCGTGGCGTGGATGGTTTGGCTGATTTCGTCAAGCGTTTTCGAGTCTATGACATCGCCGATCAAGACGGTATCGCAGATTGGATGCAAGCCGAGTTTCCGGACATGTACTACATCCTGAGTAAGGCAAAAAAAGGAAGTGACAAACGTAACGCTTCGTTTCGTGGCATGTACCTGACCGGCGACGAATCGTTGACTTCTCGCGAATGGATCGACACGAATGTGCGATCAACCGGCCCGTTGGGTGCACTGTATCCAACAAAAACGTGGACGAGCCCAAATCCGCATGGCTGTATGAAAGAGGGCGATACGCCATCGTGGTTCTTCTTTCTTCCGAATGGGCACAACAACCCCACCAATCCGTCAAAACCTGGATGGGGCGGGCAGTTCTTTCAAGCGTCTGATGGTTGGTATCGCGATGATCAGTCGACAATGGATCACCGAGAGACCGTCAGCAGATGGCGGTTGGAGTTTCAGAACGACTTCGCGCTTCGCATGTCGTGGTGCATTAACAAGTAACAAAGGATAAAAAATGAAATCGATACTGACCATCCTAATTGTTTACGCAGTGCTTTCGTCAAGTCATGCTTGCGCGCAGGTGACGGATCGCAGCGTCGTTTATGACGCTCGAACTTTGCCAAGCGAGATCCTCTCGGGTGAACGAAATTACGCCGTCTATCTGCCGCCCGGTTACCAAACGTCGCAGCGCAGCTACCCAGTTTTGTATCTTCTTCATGGTTCCGGAGATGATCAAACCGGTTGGGTGCAGTTTGGTGAGGTTCAGCACATCGCGGACAAAGCCATCGCCGATGGAACAGCGACGCCGATGGTAATCGTCATGCCGGATGCGAATACGGGCCAGCGAGGTTACTTCAACGACATCCGCGGCGGCTGGAATTATGAAGATTTTTTCTTCAACGAGTTCATGCCGCACATCGAGAAGACGTACCGCGTGAAGTCCGACAAACGCTATAGGGCAGTAGGTGGACTTTCGATGGGCGGTGGCGGTTCGTTTATGTATGCCTTGCACCACCCCGAGTTGTTTTCGTCGGCATGCCCGCTGAGTGCCAGCGTCGGGCCGTTGAACGTCGAAGATGCGAAGCGGCGATATAATCGTCCGAGCCGGAACGAGCAGGATGTCGAATCGGAACCAGTCCCGGACGATGAGATTGAAGCGTATTTCAAACGACATAGCGCCGTGCAACTGATGGAGAGCATGCCAGAAGACGACGTCAAGAGCGTCCGTTGGTACATCGATTGCGGAGACGATGATTTCTTGTACGAAGGCAATTCGCTGGTTCACATTGCGATGCGAAAACGAAATTTTGCTCACGAATATCGTGTCCGCGATGGCGAGCACCGATGGAGCTACTGGCGTTCGGCTTTACCCAGCGTGCTAAGCTTTGTTTCAGAATCATTTCACCAAAACTAAGTTGTGCACGGATTAGAACCATGACAATCAGATGTGCCGTGATTAGTTTCGCATTCGTAGCTTTCTTCTCGCTTGCGACCGCTCAGGAACGGGAAGCTCGTCCCCGCATTTCGTTCGAAGAGGTTTTGCGGCGTGAAGATGCAAACAAAGATGGAAAGGTCACGAAGGAGGAATTCAAAGCCGCGCCTCGCCTGTTTGAGCGGTTTGACCGCAACAAGGATAACGTGTTGACCAGCGAAGATTTCGCGGGACAACCAGCACGTCCAAACGGTGAACGAATTCCTGGACGAAACGGTGGCAATGCACCCGAAGACGTCAACGTTCTGCGAGACGTCGTGTTTGGGACTGGTGGCGGACGAGACTTGACGATGCACATCGTGTTGCCAAAGTTGTCAGCGTCTGCCTCATCGCCGGGGCCAGCACCCGCATATGTTTGGATCCACGGTGGCGGATGGCAGGGCGGCACGAAAGACGGTGGCGTTGGTCAGGTTGTCCCGCTGGTGCGCGAAGGATTTGTCGGAGCCACGATTGAATACCGTTTGACCGGCGAAGCTGCTTTTCCTGCACAGATCGAAGACTGCAAATGCGCGATACGTTACTTGCGTGCCCATGCTGAGAAGTACAACATCGATCCCAATCGAATCGCCGTTGGCGGCAGTTCGGCGGGTGGGCACTTGGTTGCACTGATGGGCACTTCCGCCGGGGTCAAAGAGTTCGAAGGAAGCGGCGGGTGGGCAGATCGGTCGAGCGCCGTCCAGGCCGTTGTGAATTTGTATGGCCCGACCGACTTCAAAGCGTTCGTGACGACAAAGGGGTTCGAAAGTCACAATCGCGCGGGATCGCCAGAATCAAAATTGCTTGGTGGCGGTGAAGTAGCAAGCAACACCGAAGGCGTCAAACGCGTGAACCCGATCACTTACATCGATAAAGCCGATCCACCATTTCTGATCATTCATGGAACGGCCGACAAAACCGTGCCGGCCAACCAAAGCGAAGCCATTCACGAGGCTCTAAAGGTTGCTGGTGTTAGTAGCAAGCTGCATCTCATCGAGGGAGCCGGGCACGGCGGACCGCAATTCACCCAACCCGAGATCCGGTCGATGCAGATCGATTTCCTGACCACGGTTTTCAAAACCCGTTTGGAAACCGACGATTAGACCTTGGGCATCTGGGATTGTGCGGAACACGAGTATTCTCGTCGGAACGCACCGTGTTAAGCTTTGAATTGTTCGCGAAGCGTTTGCATGGTTTCCGCTTGTCTGCGCTGGACCATCGCCTTTGCCGCCGCTGCCTTTCTCTTCGCTTCCTGGGGATCGGTGACCAGTTTCAGTACAGTTGCCGCGATCCGCTGTTGGTCGGCTGGGGAATCGTGATCGAACAGCCAGTCGCTCAGCCCAATGTCGTCCCACATATAACCCTTGCTGGTTTGTTCAGCAAAGCGGCAAACGATTGCGGGAACACCATGTCCGATGCACATGATGGGCGAGTGCATTTCATTGCCGAACAAGCCAGCGCTGCGAATGAAGACACTGATCGCTTCGCCCGTCATCCAGTAATCGGGACGCCACACCACACGTTTGAGCACGTTCGTCGGCAGTTTGTCGTAAAGCATCTCTTTGCCCACGGCCATTTGCGTGCGGTCTTCCGGGCAAATCAAGACTTTCAAGTCCGTCTGCTTCACAACCTCCTCGATGGCGGCACGCAAAGGAGCGTGATCGTGCTCTTTCATTTCTTCGTTTCGAGCATGTTTGACTTCGTCAAACGCAACGCCTTTCTTGATCGTCCAGTAAGGGGTGTACCGTAATCGCGGAATGCAGCACAGAAACTTTCCTGATTCGAGTCCGTTTGCTGCGAGGAATGCGTCTGCTTTATTCGCATCCCGCAAATCACACGCGAACGCGCCGTCCGGCCCGAACTCCATGACCGGCGACTTGGCGCCAAGTGACTTTGCCAGCTCCAACGACTTGTTGTCTCTGAAAAACACGAATTTCGCCTGACTCAACACTTCGATCGATCGGGCCATCGCTTCTTTTGTGCGAGCACTCGTCGAGGAAGACTGGATTCTTGGAAAGGTGATGCCATAGATTCCATATGGCTTGCCGGTTTCGTTCTGCCAGCGAATCAAGTCCCGCTCGGCAACAATCGACGCTCCGCTGCCGTGCAGCAGAAAATCGCATTCCTCAAACGCACGTTCTAAGGCCTCGCTTCGCGGCTTCGCAATTTTTAGTGTGGGGAACTCTTTACGAAGTAACTCTTCGACGCCGTTTTCAACATTCGACGGCCACAAAGTGATCTCAGCTTGCGGTAAGTAAGTCCGCAAAAGACCAAGCACGCCGGGTGTGTGGGCGATGTCGCCAATGTTGACGGTCTGCCACGAAGACCTCAGCAAAATTCGCGGAGTAGGATTCGATTCCGCGGCAAACGCGGAGCTGAACGCGAAGCCAAGCGATGCAAGTCCAGACTGGTGGATAAAAGTTCTTCGGCGCATTTGATTGGCATTCACTTTCAAGTCAGGTCAATGTTTTAAGTTGAGGAGGCGAGTTTTGCATGGATAGGGCAAGTTCAGGGTGCGCGCAGTGCGGGCATCCGTGCTTTCATCGACGAAAGTTGTTGGTCAAGTTGCCGCGACAGTAGCGAAGCGATGTCCGTTTGCTCGTCGATGAGATTTCTCTGCTCAGCTGGATCGTCGTCGAGGTTGTAAAATTCGGCGGTCTTGTTTTCGTAAAACTTCACCAACTTGTACGGTCCCATTCGCATCGCGGAATGCGGTCGCGTTCGGCTGGTGACGAAATCGTTCACTCCGATCGCGTCTGACGCTTTCGCGAACCCTCTTTCCGGATGGTAATACGGAAAATGCCAAATCAATGGTCGCTCAGGTAGTGTTTCTTGCTCGGTCCACAGCGGCATCAGGTTCAGGCCGTCCGTCATTGTTGGCGGCGATGCACCGCCAGCGCTAGCGAAGGTTGCGTGCAGGTCATAGCCAACGACCGGTTCGTCGCAATCGCCATCGGCGGCGATTCGTCCTGGCCAGCGAACGAGCATCGGCACGCGAATGCCACCTTCGTAGAGATTCCATTTCGACCCGCGCAGCGGCCCGTTGGCAGTGAATTCCGGATGCCCGCCGTTGTCGCTGGTGAAAACAATCAGCGTATCGTCTGTCATCCCTGATTCGTCTATCGCCGACAAAAGTTGCCCAACGTAATGGTCAAGCGTCTCAACAAACGCCGCGTACTGCAAACGACTCTGGCGTTGCGGAGAGTCGTCTGGGATCAGTCGCTCGTACTTCTCGACCAGCCAACGACACCGTGTTTTTACTGGTGTGTGCACGTAGAACTGCGAAACCATCGCAAAGAATGGTCGGTCATGCTGGCGCCGCAAGTACTCGGTCGTCCGGTCAATCATTGAGTCGGCGGGGAACTGGCCATGCTTGGTGATCGATTCTGGTTGTTGCTTGCCCCACGAATACGGATGGCCGCCGAAGTCCTCGACCGCAAACTCGAATCCCTGTTGCCGCGGTCCGTGTGTAGGGCTCCAGCCCAAGTAATGCTGGTGGTGAGCGTTCAAATGCCACTTGCCAAAGAACGCCGTTTCGTAGCCAGCCTGCTGTAGCGTTTCAGGAATCGTCGTCTCTTCGAGCGGAAGGTTTAGCGTTAGGGGCGGTGCTCGCAGCGGAGTTTCGGCGTCAAGCATTTGGTGTCCAGGTTCATTCTTGGTCACGAACTCAAACCCAAGCCTAGCGGTGGTCTTTCCCGTCAACAGACTTGCTCGTGACGCAGAGCAAATCGGAGCGGCCGCATAGGCGTTGTTGAACTTGGTGCCTTGTTCGGCAAGTCGATTCAGGTGCGGCGTGTTGTGCCACGGATGTCCATAGCAACCAAGGTCTGACCAAGCCAAATCGTCCGCCAAAATGAACACCATGTTCGGTCGTTTGGGATCATCGCCCGCGACGATCACGGTGTCGCAGGCAAGCACCATAGCAACTAACACAAGAATCGATTTCATGGTGTTCCCTGTTCAATTGCGTCTCGCGCAGATTCGAGTCGCTGAGTAAGTTCTTTGATTGCCGACTGGATCCGGGGACGTTCGTCGGCGATCAAGTTGCGAGTCTCGCCGGGATCTTCCATCAAATCGAAGAACTCGTTTCGTCCCGCGTTGCCAGAATCAACGACTAGTTTGAACTGGAGTGTTCGATAGCAACGCATGTCTGCATCGGCGTAGTTGATCATGTGGTACTGAGCGTAAAGATCTTGGTTCCAGTCGGGCGGAGTCGTTCCCATTAGCAACGGCAGCAAGCTGCGACCTCGCCATGGTGAGCTTTCACGCGGTTTTTGCGAATGTGTCTTCGGAAGTGCAAGGCCCGCCATGCCGATGATGGTTGGAAAGACATCCAGCGCCGTCGCTGTAGCATCGATTTCCGTTCCCGCTTTGACCACGCCTGGCCAACGAACGATCATTGGAACTCGCAAAGAATGGTCGTCAAGATTAGGACGATACTTCGGCGAGATCACACGTGTTCCACGGTGTGTTTCTTTCGGCGGTTGGTGAGTAGCCCAGATGCCGTTGCCTTTGTGCCAGATTCCGTTGTGTCCCAGGTTGTATCCGTGATCCGACGTTAGGATCACGATCGTGTGGTCGTCGAGATGCAGTTCATCGAGCAGCCCGATCACCCGTCCGATATTTCGATCGACACTGGTAGTGCTGGCCAGATACTCACGCATCTGCTTCTTCATATTCGCGATATTTAGGTCTGGGTAATCGGGATTGGGGATTTTTACATCCTGTCCGTCGTAGGGTTTCCAGTCCTCCGGATCGACAGGCAACCACGGTCCATGCGGCGCTCGAGTGTTCAGGCACAGCAGGAACGGTTTGTCCTTCGATCGTTGAATGAATTTCAAACCGCGGTCAGTCAGTATGTCGACCGTCAATCCAGTGAACTTGCGAACTTTGCCTTCTTCCTCCAGTTCTGGGTTGCTTGGTGTCGTGCCGCCGCCGGTCAGGCCCATGAAGTAATCGAATCCGTGATGGGTCGGATGAAAACGTTCGTTGCCCTTCGCCGTCCAGTCACCTAAATGCCACTTTCCAATCAGTCCAGTTGCGTAGCCGTTTTGTTGCAGAACCTCGGCGAACGTAACGCTGTTATTGGGATCCATCGCGACTTCGTTTTCCGTGTCGTACAACTTGTGGCCCGGCTGCGGAATGAAGTCCGTGATTCCGAATTCACTTGCATAGCGACCCGTCATGAACGTCGCTCGGGCAGGACTGCAAACCGGCGTCGTGCAAAAGAAGTTTCGGAACATCGCTCCCTCCGCTGCGAGCCGATCCATGTTGGGAGTTTGCGCCGCGGGAACATCATCGAACCATCCGCGTTGCACGGCTGTTCCAACCGTCCAAGCAGCTTGATCGTCGGTCAGGATAATGACGACATTCGGTCGAGGCCCGTCGCTAGCGCAGGCGTCGCCCCAAAAAAACAAGGTGATCACGCCAAACCATTTAAATGTCGGCCACATAGCAACCAATCGTCTAGATGCAAAGAAGGAAATGGATCGTCGATCCGTCGACACGGATTTTATAAGTAGTTTACTAGCGTTTAGTGGCCGTTTCGAATGTGGTGGTACGACGGTGTGCTGTTACTGATGGGATTCTGCTGCATCGCAGATGGCTTTTAGCGAAGACCGTTTAGGTTGCGGCGTGTCCTGCAATCGTTCCCAAATCACCGCACCTGCGAATCCTCGCGTTTTTGACTTTTGCCTGAACCGTTGCTGGACCATTGAAGCGAATCCGTCAATTTCATCCGTTGCGTTCCAGGCCGCCGGCACCAGTTCAGCATAGGGGATTCGCTTCACGCGCCTGCTTGCGCCGCGAATGCGGCTCAAATTACGATAAGAGTCTCAAAGCGAAAGCCGCAAAATCTTGGCGGTGACCGGGGAAGGCCGAAACTGTCAAAACTGCGGGAAATGTTGACGAGTTTTGCTGCGGGGTTCTAAGTCGAGATAGCGACGCTAGGCCGATGCTGGGACGGTTGGCTCGTAATGCGACCGAGTGCGGTAATGTGTCCACATCTTTTTTAGACCGTTGGTGATCGGTTGTTCGATGCGGTGCGTGATGATGATCGCCATTGAGAACGAGAATGCGATCGCGATGGCAAAGCAGGCCACCGGTGGCAATCCGGCCTCATCAAAACGACGGATCAGTGCGCACCCCAGGTTGTTGTGACAAAGGTACAACGCGTATGAAATCGTACTGATGTAGACCAGTGGTTTTAGTCTCAGTGGCGGTACTTTGCCGTAGGCGCAAAGGGTTACCAGGCTGATGATCAGTGCCGTTGCGGCCGGGTTGTGTTTTCCGTGATCGATCGAATGGAACACGGCGGCGGCTACTGTGATGCCTAGGATGTTTTGCCAGCGTTTGCCGGTCTTGGTCTTGATCATGTAAAGCAGGAACCCGATCGCGAACAGCGGCGCAAAGTCCAGCAGCATCATTCGGCGAAGGCCTGTTGCGACGGCGAACCAAGGTTGGCTGCCGTAGGTGGATTCGAGTGCGTCCATCAAAGGGCAGACGGTGATCGACATCGCCAGCAGGCTGCCCCAGCCGATGAAGTAGCGTCGTAGTCCGCCGATCAAGAACAGTGTCACCAGCGTGACGTAGAACATCATTTCGATTTGCAGAGTCCACATGACGGGATCAACGCATTCGTAGCCAAGCACTCGTGGCAGCAGGGTCATGTTGGCCAGGAATTGACTGGTCGTTACTGATTGATTCATCGGAGCGAGCGGCAGGATCCATAGATTGGCGATGATCACCAACAAGAACACAGGAACGATCCGGATCAAGCGTGCGGCGACAAAGTCCACGGGCTTGCCACGCCGCATCAGCGACATGCTGTTGACGAATCCGCTGAGAATGAAAAACATCTCGACACCGTAGGCACCGAATGGCCACTGGAAACCCAGCGGCGACGAATATCCGTACTTGTTGGTGTACACCAGCGTGAAGTGAAACAGCACCAAGTTGATTGCGGCGAGCGCGCGTAGCGAATCGAGTTCGACGATCCGTCGGTGAGGCTTCAGGATTGAGGCCGTGCCGGTGGGGGTTGAATCGGTGGAAGTCGAGTCGTTCGGATTCGGTTCGTGGCGATTGGGTTCGCAACAATTCGGATCGGGAGCGGTCATTGCGAATCGGTCTCGGTCATGAACGGGTTGGCTTGAACCACGGTGGGTTCAGCCGATTCTTTGGTTTTGAAGAAAAAGTCTTGCAGGCCGTTGGGCGACGGGGCGCTCTTTACGCTAGCTCTGCAGCAGCTTGGTTTGGCGAATGCTTTGCCGCTGTATTCGGGGCGAGCGGGTTCGTCCGAGGGCTCCATCGTTTTTCGCATCCACGATCCCAAAGACAAAGATCCCAGCGAAGATGACGTTTCTGGTGCGTACGGGTCAGCAGAGGTTGCGACCGAATTGGTGGCGGATTCATCAAACTGAACCACGCCCGAGAACTTATAGGCGATACCACCGCCGACGGCACAGAAGACTAGTAGAGGGAGCAAAACACGCATCGACGGACTCGGTCGTAAGGATTAGGCACTTTCACAACCGTAGGTCGCGATGCCGCTCCTCGTCGCTCCCCATCGGCGGGGACGTGCGATTTCGTCACACCATGGCGGGGACTTGGTGGCTTAGCCGGGTCGTGCCGGCGTTAGGGGATAGGTGGGTGTCAAAGTTCGGGTTCGTGCTTAACGCTACGGTTGGGCCGATTCCTCGTTTTGGCCCCCCTTTCGTCCAATCGAGTGGTGAAGGAAACTACCCGAGCGAACGGGCTTTTGCGTCCTTTCGGTTGTGTTTTGTTTCTCGACGCTCTGGCGGAGTCACGCCTTGAAGTACGTAATCGTGATCCCTGATGGATGTGCCGACGAGCCAATGGAGTCGCTTGGCGGAAAAACACCGCTGCAGGCTGCTAAATTACCGGCCATGGACGCGATTGCCTCGCGTGGGTGTCAGGCATTGGCCAACAATACGCCAAGCCATTTGCCAGCTGGCAGCGAAGTCGCGAACCTTTGCTTGCTGGGCTACGACCCCGACGTCTATTTCACCGGTCGAGCACCGCTCGAAGCTGCCGCCCAGGGCATCACGCTGGGGCCAGACGACTGGGCGATCCGCTGTAATCTGGTCACAGTCGAAGATCAAATCATGGTCGACTTTACGGCGGATCACATTTCGACGGGCGAGGCAACCGAGTTGCTGAAGTCGGCGCAGGAGAAACTGTTGTCTGGCACTGGCGTTGACGCTCGGTTGGAATTTGTTCCCGGCGTCAGCTATCGCAATCTGTTGATCTATCGCGGAGTAGCCGGCGAGACGGCTCCGTTTGCACGTGACACCCGCAGCCGTGCGCCACACGATTTGACCGACACAAGCGTCGCTGATGATTTTCCGCGTGGCCCAGGCAGCGATTTACTAGTCCGGTTGATGAGTGATTCGTTCGAGCTGTTTGCCGATCATCCGGTTAACAAGAAACGAGTTGCCGAGGGCAAGCGTCCGGCGACCAACTTGTGGTTGTGGGGGCTTGGCGGTGCGCCGAGTTTACCGTCGGTCAAAGAACGGTTTGGGATCCAAGGGGTGATGATCACGGCAGTCGATTTGCTGCGCGGGATCGGGGCGCTTGTTGGATGGCCGCGTATCGAAGTCGAAGGTGCAACCGGTTACCTGGACACCGACTACGCCGCCAAGGGGCGTGCTGCGATCGAGGCGTTGGAAAAATACGACCTCGTATGCGTGCACGTCGAAGCACCCGACGAAGCATCGCACGAAGGCCGCGCCGACGCAAAGATCGAGGCTCTTCAGCAGATTGATCATCACATTGTTGGTCCGCTCGCCGACGCGCTGGCCAAGCATGGCGAACACCGGATTTTGGTTTTGCCGGATCACCCAACTTTCTGTCGTACGAAAAAACACTCGCATGGAATGGTGCCGTTGGTGATGGCCGGAACAGGCATCAAGCCGGACGGTCAAACCACCTATGACGAAGTCGCTGCCGAAGCATCAGGCCGAACGTTCGCCAAGGGATGGGATCTGATGCAAGCGTTCGTTCAAGACTGATCGCTTGATTCACTCGGCGTGCTGCCGCGCCCTTTTCTCCACTGTCATTGCTACCTCAACACTTGTTACCAAGCACCGATTCGAAATGTCTTTGATTGTTCAGAAGTTTGGCGGCACCAGTGTTGCCGATGTTGAAAAGATTCGCGCGGCGGCTCGCAAAGCCATCCGGGCTCAGCGGCAAGGTCACCAAGTCGTGATGGTGGTTAGCGCGATGGGCAAAAATACGGATGTATTGTTGGATTTGGCAGGTCAAATTGGCGAGAACCCACCGGCGCGTGAAATGGACATGCTGCTCAGTACGGGCGAGCAGGTCAGTGTTGCACTTGTCGCCATGGCAATTCACGAACTCGGTGCCAAGGCCATCAGTTTGACGGGCGGTCAAATTGGCATGAAGACGGACAATAGTTTTTCGAAGGCAAGGATTCAGTCGATTTCGACCGAGCGCATCCAGCGTTTGCTTTCCGAAGGAAACATCGTGGTTGCTGCTGGATTCCAGGGCATCGACGACGACCTGAACATCACGACGCTTGGCCGCGGTGGCAGCGACACGACGGCGGTTGCCTTGGCCGCGGTTCTGGGTGCCGATGCCTGCGAAATTTACACCGATGTTGATGGCGTTTACACGACCGATCCACGGAAACTGCCCGAGGCCCGCCGCGTCGAAGTGATCAGTTACGACGAGATGCTTGAACTGGCCAGCCTTGGTGCCGGCGTCATGCACAGTCGTTCGATTGAGTTCGCTAAGAAGTTTGGTGTTCCGATTCACGTTCGCAGCAGTTTCTCGGACACCGAAGGTACGATGATCGTAGCCGAGCCCGAATCGATGACTCAGCCTGTCAGCGGTGCGGCGATGACCGCCGACGAGGCTCGCGTGACAGTGTTGGGCGTGCCGGATGTGCCAGGTAAGAGCTTGCAGATCTTTTCGGCCATCGCGGCGCGAAAGATTGCGGTCGACATGGTGGTTCAGAACGTCGGACAAGATGGATCGGCGGACATTTCGTTTACCGTGCCGCGCGGCGAATTAAACGCAACGCTTGCGGCGTTGGATTCGGTGATGAAGTCGGTCGGTGCCAAGGGAATCACACACGACGACGAGGTTTCGAAAGTGTCGGTCGTTGGAATGAACATGGCGCGGCAGGCGAATGTGGCTTCGCGGATGTTTCGCGCGCTTGCTGACGCCAACGTGAATATCCAAATGATCACGACCAGCGAAATCAAGATCTCAGCCTTGGTGTCCAAACGCCAATCCGCCGACGCACTTCGTGCCGTTCACGAAGCGTTTGATTTGCACATTCGTCCCGCCGACGCAAAGAACTGGAAACAAATCAAAGCGGACCGCAGCGAAGCCGATTTTGAAACGCTGGTCAATCGGTTGCGAGCCGATGCACTGGAGGCATTGACGTTGACTGGCATTTCGTTGACCAACGATCAAGCGAGAGTGACTTTGCACGGTGTTCCTGATCGGCCAGGGATTGCCGCGGACATGTTCGAAATGATCGGTCAAGCCAGCATCTTTGTCGACATGATTGTGCAGGGTTATGACGGTGAAGATGGATCGACCAGCGTTTCGTTGACCGTCGAGAAAAAGGATCTAGCAAAAACGATCGAGGTCGCCAAAACGATCCAGGCAAAGCACGGCATGCGTGATCTGCAAAGTGCTGACCATATCGCCAAGATCACGGTCAGCGGCATCGGTCTGCGCAGTCACACGCACGTTGCGACGCTATTGTTTGATCGATTGGCGGCTGACAATATCAACGTCGAAATGATCAATACCAGCGAGTTGCAGGTCAACGCGGTCATCGATGCGACCAACGCGGCTAAAGCCACCGACAGTCTGAAGAAAGCCTTTGCCGAATCGCTGATGTAGCGTGCGAATGTTCGCGGAATTGGGGGGGATGGCAGGATTCTGCGGTCACCAAGTCGAATATTTGGAGCCGTTTTGGGCTCTGGTGACATCGCAGGGTTTGCGAGAATGCGGTGCGTTGGCGATCGTTCAGTTATGATCGGAGTCTCGTCTTTCTCTCTTCCTCTTCTTTTTGTCTCGGGCCTGGATCTTCCATGGGCGTTCGCTTCGCGTGTCATGTTTGCGGCAAGCAACTGAACATCAAACAAGAACTCGCGGGGCGGCGTGGCATTTGCCCTAAATGTCAGGCCAAGTTTCGCATCCCGCGGGAAGACGCTCCCTTTTCCATTGCGATTGAGGATTCACCGCCGGATCCAGCGCTGCGGTCGACGATCGCCAGCAATACCGACGGATCGAAGAGCGGCCAATCGGGCGTCAAAATTGATCTGATCGCGAACGATCCCGATGCGACTTGGTACGTCCGTCCGCCAAGCGGCGGCCAGTATGGGCCCGCGTCTGGCGAATTGCTGAAGCAGTGGATCGCCGAGGGGCGGGTGGCGTCGACGGCGCTGATTTGGAGGGACGGTTGGCCTCAGTGGCGATCAGCCGACGAGGCGTTGGCCGAGATCGCATCGACGCTCCCTCGGGCGGCGCAGGACTCGGGCGGGCCGGCGTCTGTTAACCCATCTAACCCATCGGTCGCTTCACCCAGCGTGGCGGGGGCCGGCGTCGCGGCGGGCGGTATAAAAGCCGAAACCCCGAATTTGGCGGGGCAGTCGAGCATTGGCGCCGAGCGGCGGTCGCGGAATCTCAAACGCATTTTCTGGGTGGGCGTGCTGTCGCTGGTCGCGATCGTCTTGGCCGCGGTTCTGGTCTTTTTAATCAATCGTTCGGCATCTTAGCTTCCGGTTGGCCAACTACCCGCTTTGCGGATGGCACACTAGAGTATTTGTTCAGGCGTGGCCTCGTGAAGGCATGCCCGATGAACCGAGTAGCTAAGAATCTAGTAGCCAATCTTTCCCAGAGATGGAGTCCACCATGCGTTTGATCGTTTGTTTAGTCGCACTATTCGCTGCCTCGGCAACGCCCGTGTGTGTCGTGATGACCCAGGCCGCTGAAACGGCCGAGGCCCAAGAGGTCGAAGTATTTGGCGAAGGCAAGTTGGCAATACCAGCCGACTTCAAGCGTGTTAAGCCGAAGATGGGCATGATCGAGCATGAGTTCGAAGTCACGACGGGCGAAGGCGATGATGTGACCACCGGCCGTGTCACGATGATGGGCGCAACCGGCGGGATCGAGCCAAATATCGCTCGCTGGAAGGGCCAGTTTGCCGGCGGCAACAAAGAGGCCAACAAGACCGAAAAGTTGAAGGTTGGCAAGTGGGACGTCTATGTCGTCGATCTCAACGGCAGCTTCGGCGTCTCGATGGGCGGTGGTCCGTTCAGCGGTGGTAAAGTCGTTCAGCAACCTGACTATGCGATGACGGCCGCAATTTTGGCAAACCCCGACGGCAAGACTTACTTCATCAAGATGATTGGTCCTGCGCCCGTTGTGAAAGCCAATCGCGATGAGTTCGTCAAAATGGTTAAGAACCTAAAGTAGCTTCTTCGCACCGAAACCCAGTACAGTCACCTCGAACGCCGCGCCAGCATGAATATCCAGAGTTTCTTGGAACACCACGGTATTGTCCGAAATCCGTTTGCAGAGGAGGACGCACAAACTGACCAAGTGTTCAAAGAGCATTGTATCAGCAGCGCTTATCATCCGATTTGGGACAAAGTGTACGGTGACCCCAAGGAGCCGTCGACGTCGATCGTCTTCGGCCCCAAGGGCTCTGGGAAAACGGCGATGCGATTACAGATTGACCGTCACATTCAAAGGTTCAATCAAGAGAACCCCGACTCGCGAGTTTTCTTGATTCGCTATGACGATTTTAATCCGTTCTTGGATCATTTCTGTGAACGGATGAGTCGTCGGACAAACAAGAAAACCGAACGCGTCTTCGAAGCGTGGCGGTTGTGGGATCACATGGATTCGATCCTTTGCATCGGCGTCACCGACTTAGTGGACCGTGTCCTTCGCGACGAAGGCGACGGCAGTAAGGGCCCGCGTCTTGACGGCGGCGATTTGAAGAACGTCGATCGCACATCGGCGCGTGATTTGTTGTTGCTGGCCAATTGTTACGACCAGTCGACGGCATTGGCGTTTACTGATCGCTGGACAAAGCTTCGCAAACGACTGCGATACAGCAATGCTTCGGCGGCTTGGCCGTTAATCCTGGCGGTGGCTTCGTTTGTCGCGTCGATTGCGTTGGTTGGATGGCTGTTCATGCGCGGCGGCGGCCAGGGTGCCGACGGCGAAGCCATTCCGGTTAGCCCGCACTGGTTGTGGTTGATCCCGTTGGTAACGCTGATCGGTGGCATGCCATACTGGATCAAGTGGATCAAGAGCCAGTCGGCCGCGTCCGGCATTCGCAAGCACATGCGGGTCGGCAAGCGTGAAACCGGGACGCTGCGGAGCGTGCTGATGAAGTTCCCGTCAAAGGAATTGGCCAGCCAACCGTTGCCGCGTTACGATCGCACGGACGATCGCTACGAAATGCTAAACAAGTTTCGCGGCATCCTTTCGCGTTTGGGATACACCAGCGTGACCGTTTTGATGGACCGGGTCGACGAGCCCGACTTGATTGGCGGCAAGCCCGAGTTGATGCAGCGATTTGTATGGCCGATGTTGGACAACAAGTTGCTAAAGCACCAAGGCATCGGATTCAAGCTTTTCTTGCCACAGGAATTGCACCGTGACGTTGAACGCGAGACTCGTGAATTTCATGAGCGGGCGCGACTTGATAAGCAGAACGTGATTCCAGCATTTCAGTGGACTGGCGAGGCGCTTTACGATTTGGCTCGCGCCCGCATGTTGGCGTGTGCCGCCGACGGGCGATCGCCAGAACCGAAAGACTTGTTCGGTGACGACATCAGTTACGAACGTTTGCTGGCTGCGTTTCAATCGCTGCGAGTTCCCCGTCATTTGTTTCGATTGCTGTACCGTGTGTTGGTCGACCATTGCAATCGACACACGGATGCCCAACCGATCTTCAAGATTAAGGGCGAAACATTCGAATCTGCGCTGGCGGTTTATTCAAGAGACGCCGACGTCACGGTGGGCTAAAGAACGTAGGGCGGGCGGCCAGTCTGTGTTGCATAGGCCTCTCGCACTTAGGCTTGCTGCCTACCGCCACTGGGCGAGTTTCGATTCGATGAATTCGATGACTTGTTGGTGTTGCCTTGCGCTGCGGTCTTCGATCGTGATTGGTTCGCCGAACGCGAAGCGAACGGTTTTGGTGGGGTCGATGCGGCCGAATTCTTTGATCCGTTTGCCGTTGCCCCATGCGTCGGTCAGCAGTGCGATCGGCACCACCGGGACGGCTGCACGCAGAGCGAGTTTGACACCGATGCTGTTGAATTGGGCTGGGTCGAACGTGACGCTGCGAGTGGTCTGTGGAAAGACGACGATCGAGATTCCGGCTTTTAGTCGCGAGAGTCCGCCTTCCATCACAGCCTTGAAGTCTTCGCGTGGATGGTCGCGAGAAACGGCGATCGGATTTCGTGATCTCAGAATGTGACGGAACATCGGATAGTCAATCAAGCTTTGTTTGACCACAAAGGTGACTGGTAGAACTGGCCGAATGATCGATGCCATGACGATCGTTTCCAGCGTGCTCATGTGGTTGCCGACAAAGACGCACGGCGAATTCAGCGAGCGGACATTATCGATGCCGCTGACTTCGGTTTTTACCCCAACGGACTCCAGTGCCGTTATGACTTCGTGGCTGCTACGGCTCCACTCGGCATCGTCGTACTCGCCCTGTCGTGCCTTGATGCTGGATTTGTAAACGTTCCAGCCAAATTTGCGATAGAAGTTCAGTGACGGAAAAACACGCGAGAGCCAAGACACGCGAGTCGGTGCGGTGCGGTATACGCCCTCGCTGTACACCAGCATTTCAGGAACATTCGAATCGTTCGTTTGCATGGACAAAGGTGTCTTTCGTGTTCGGCATTGGGTGGTTTGCCCCGAGGGTCGCGGCGGAGGCCGCCGCGATATGGCGAGAATCACTTAATCAACAAAACTCTTGATGAGTTTCACTTCCTGTAGCGGATGCGTTGAACAGTTAGTTCTTCACACGGACTAGTTTCATGATACGTCCGTCGACATTCCAATCTTGGACGTACAAGTTGCCGTCTGCATCCCAATACGATCCGTGAGTGCCGCTGAAGATGCCTTCGACCCATTCGGATTGAGGCACGTTGTAGTTTCGGCCCTTGGCGGGATCGGGGTTGAAACCAACAACTGCCATGATCGTGTTGGTCTTGTCTAGAATTACAAGTCGGCCCTTCAGATCAGGCACCGAGACGTAGTCGCCTTGAATGGCAGCCGAGGTTGGTTCACCAATGTCGCGAATCACTTCGTCGATGAATTCGCCGTCAAGCGAGTAGTGCAGTAGTCGGCCTCGCGGGGTGTGGTTGCGATCACAGATCAACAGCCGGTTTGGTTCGTATCGGGTGTCCAGCGTCATTCCGTGGGCCGTGTTGAACTCTTTCATGCCATTCCCTTTGCTGCCAAAGTGCATCAGGTACTTGCCCGCCTTGTCGTATTTAAAAATGTGGTTGCTGGCATAACCATTGGACAAGAAAATGTCGCCGTTCGACGCAACGGTGATCGCGGTTGGGCTGAACTTGATTTTGTCTTTTAGTCCTGATTCGGCGGGCACGCCAAGGTGCAGGACAATTTCGCCCGAGTGCGCGTTGAACTTGATGCCTTCGGCGTCTTTGTTACGGGCGCCGTAGATGAATTCACCCTCGGTTTCTTCACGAATTTCCATATCGTGAATGTTCGAGTACTCCTTGCCGAGATACGACTGAACAACTTTTCCGTCCGGCGAAAACACAAACACGCCTGCGGCCGCACTGGTGTAGATGTTGCCCGCTTTGTCGATGACGACTCCGCCGTGCGTCGATCCAATTGCCGAGTGGCCGTCGGGGCGAAGTCCCCAGCCCGGGACCGTGTCAAAGGTCATCAAGCCGCAGCCCATGCGGACTGGCTTAACGTCCGACTGTGCCAATGCAGAATTGGCGACGCCAAGAAGAAGTGTTGTCAAGAAAACGAAAAGACTGCGTTTCATGTTGAGGGCTCTGGGGGTGAGGTGTGAAGGGACCGCCGGGATCGTGGTCGTTTGAGCGGGCATTAGCGTAGTCGATCGGCGGGCACCCGGAAGCAATCTGCAATCCGGATTTGATCATGCTTCCGTTTTTTACGTCTTCGGCACTGCTTTGCGAATGCTGAGGTGGCCGTCGCAATTGGAAATTGCAAGTTTATCGGAGTCGCCAATCGTTTCGATCTTCCGTTATCTTAAGTCCCATGAATGGTCTCTTTCAGCAATTTCAACGGCGACTTGAACGCCGCAGTACGGTGCGCGGCATCGGGATCCTGTTTTGGGTGCTATTGCCGGTGTTGGTTTTTGGGGCATTGCGATCGAGTTCCGATTCGGGGGCTGTTCCGATTCACCGAACACTGCTTCGATACATGACGGGGCCAACCGATCAGGTTGCCGCCATTGACCCAGCGTCCCGTCTGCAGATCGGTGATCCGGTTTTTTTTCAGGACAATGGTGGCGTTTGGTCCCAAGTCGGGCATGTCCAATCGGTTGACTCTGGGGTGTCCGAGTCTGGATCGTCGCAAGGACGCAGCGAAGGACGCAGCGAAGTACGCAGCGAAGTACGCAGCGAAGTACGCATTGCCTGGTACGCGCCTGATTTGAGCCCGCACGAAGCTCGATTGGCTCAGTATCGCAGTAGCGGTCGTCTGGAAGACATCGTCGCAACCATGTTGCCGGATGACCAGCGCAAGAAGATCACGAAGCGATTGACCGACGCGATGGCCCAGCATGGCGAGCAGCTTTCGGCGGCCTACGTGCCGCTGGTTCAATTGAGTCTGCAGCGGTCTTTGCCAATCATCGAAGATGAGTTTCGCAGGTCGGTCGAGAGGCACCGCGGCGAAGTCGACACACTGCTTGCGCGTTGGAACGATCAAGTGGTGCGAGACCGTCTGATTCCGCTTGCGCGGCGAGAAATATTGCCGATTGTTCGCGAGCATGGCGAACCCGAAGCCGAAAGGATCGGCCGTGAGTTGTGGGACAAGGCATCGATTTGGCGTTTTGGCTGGCGAGCGATTTACGATCGATCGCCGCTGCCCAAGAAAGATCTGTTGCAAGAAGAGTGGGATCGCTTTGTCGAAGAGCAAGCCATCCCTGTTTTCGAGTCGCATATGGACGAGGTGGTTGTTGCGGTTCAGGAAATCGTGACCGACGTTGCAGCGAACCAGTCGATACGGTCCGAGTTGTCGGCTGTCGCATCGGAGATTGCCGCGGATCCGCAGGCTCGCGATTTGGTTCGCGTGATCTTGAAAGAGGCGTTTGTTGACAACGTTCGATTACGCCAAGTTTGGACCGAAGTGTGGACGAGCAATGATGCTCGCCAAGCCTTCGCGTTGACAGGTGACCGTTTGGAGCCGATCGCGCGGCAAATCGGTGACGATCTGTTCGGGACGCGCGAAACTGGAATCAATCCAAACTTCGCTCGCGTGCTGAGGAATCAAATACTGGGAAAAGATCGACGCTGGATCGTGGCAACTCGCAACGTTTCCGGTCCGCCCGTTGATGATGGCGAGATTGTGATTTTTCCTTCTCGTGAAACGGCGTCTTACCCGGTGGTCTACATGGCCGACGAAAGCGAGAAGCCGTGATGACCAATGCTCAATCACCTAGTCAAGAATTGACCCCCGCGCAGCATCCGTTGCGGTTGGTCGATTTGAACGTCAGCATCGGTGCGATGACGTTGTTGGCCGAAACCAACGTGACGTTGCCGGGCGGCAAGATCACTGTCATCGTTGGCGGCAGCGGCGCGGGCAAGTCGGTGCTGCTGCGAGTTTTGGCGGGATTGCTTCCGCGAGATGGCGAGAAAATTCGTTGGTGCGGTGACATCCAGTGGGAACCGTCGCGTGGCGATGCGTCGCCGATGATGACGCCGCGAGTGGGAATCGTTTTCCAGCAGTTTGCCCTTTTTGACGAGCTCTCGCCGATCGCCAATGTGCAGTTCGGGATCGACCATCGCAGCGATCCTGACCAGCCACCGGGCCAGACGGCGGCGCAGTGGCTTGATGAGCTGGGGGTTCCCTCGAATCGCCAAGTTGCCAATTTGAGTGGTGGTCAGAAACAGCGTCTGGCGATCGCTCGGACATTGGCGGCGAATCCCGACATCGTGTTGTATGACGAGCCTACATCGGGGCTCGATACGGCGAGTGGACGAAAGGTTGCGGATTTGATTCGCCGTACCCAATCGTTGCACCGTCGCACCAGTATCGTCGTTACTCACGACTACGAAACATTGCTGCCCATCGCCGATGAAGTCCTGTTATTGGACAGCCACCAGAAACGTCTGGTTTCGGTGCCTCGCGATCAATGGGCCGAAATCCCTGATCGGATGAAACCTGTGACGGCAGAGGCGGTCGATCGGCCGGGACGTGGGAAGGCGGCTTGGGCAATGGCGAAAGTTGACGACTTTTTGACTGCCAGCGGTGCCGTTGTGGTCGCGGCGTTGCGATTGCCGTTTGATGCGTTTCCGGTGTTTCCCAAGTTGACGTGGGGGCTGAGGTTTTTCGCTCACTATCTTCGTTTGATCGGCGGAGTTTCGGCGTGGGTGTACCTGATTCTAGCGGGAGTGATCACGGGGTTCACGGCAACGTATTTCACGTTTCGATTCTTGCCGTTTCGAATGTACACCCAGCCGCTATTGATTGACGAGTTGCTGTCATCGATTGGGTTTGCGTTGTACCGTGTGTTGGTACCGGTGCTGGCTACGATTTTGATCGCCGCGCGTTGTGGTGCGGCGGTCGCCGCCGACGTAGGCGTCAAACAGTACGGCGGCCAGGTCGACGCAATGCGAACGCTCGGTGTGCGGCCGACGTCTTATTTGTTGGCGTGTATCGTGATGGCCTTTGTGGTGGCGTCACCGATCTTGCAGTGGATGGCGTTCACGTCGGCGCGGCTGGTTTCGTTGCTGACCTTCACGCAGATGTATCCCGACATCGGTCCTTATTTTTGGGAACAGCATTTTTATCGCAACTTGACCGATTCGGACGCTGTTGGTGGATGGATGTCGTGGTCCAAGGGCTGGGGTTGGGTGGCGATCAAGAACTTGGCCTGTGGTATCGGCACCGGCGCGATCGGTTACTATCGTGGAGCGTCGCCGAAGTTTTCGGCGGGCGACGTCAGTGACGCGATCACATCGACGGTGTTGTGGACAACGCTGTATGTGTTGTTGGTCCATTTCATCGTGGCGTTAATGGAATTTTAGTGGGCGGCTAGCCCTTCACGATCTCTCATCAGGCTCAGGCAAACTGTGGACAAGAAAGCGAAAAAACGGCTCGACATCATCAACAAGAAACTGCAAACCCTGCGTCCTCGATTGGCAGGATCACGCGAGCAAGCGGACGATCCGCAAGAACTGAAGCAGTTGGAAGACGAAGTTGCGGCATTGGAAGCCGAAGCGGCCGAACTGAAAGCTTCGAAATAGGTTTTGCAGCCAGAGTCTGGTTGCCCATGCTACGCTGCGCTGTGACCGGTTAGGTTGAGTTGTGGCAGGCCAATTCAATGATCTGGTCAGCGATGAACTCACTCAAGCTGGCTGTGTTGGGATAATTCCAGGCAACTATCGGTGTCAATTCAACGCCTGACCAGTCTTCGATTTCGCCGCTCATTTCGACCGCGGTCATCGAGTCGAGACCGTAGTCGGTGAATGGTTTTTCTAACGCGACATCGATTGGGTCGACGCCGGCTCGAGCGATCAGCCACTGGCTCATCCAGTTCTGGGTCGCCAACAGAATGTCGGCGCGTTCGTCTGGTTTGGGATGGGCCGAAATCGTTGGCAACGGAATCGGCACTTGTTCGCTGCCGGATGCCCGATCGTAGCGGTAGCGTGTCTTGATCTCGTCAGCGTCGAAACGCTCGCGACAGAGGTGGCGTTGAACTTTGCCGCTGCTGGTGACGGGAACCGTTGCTGGACGCACTAGCCAAACATGTCGTGGATCGACTTCGTGAACATCAATGACGGCTCGGCGAATCGATCGGACCATCTCGGGTAGGTCAGCGTCGTCGTAGTGACGGGGAAGTTCGGCAACGATCGCGAGCGCTTCGCCTCGTCCGCTATCGATGGCAAACGCCGTGCATCGGCCCGCGCCGGCGCCAATCGTTTCAAGCGTGGTGGATTCAATGTCCTGAGGGAACAGGTTTCGCCCGCGAAGAATTACCAAGTCCTTTCGTCGGCCGGTGACAAACAGTTCGCTCTGATGCAGGAATCCCAGATCGCCGGTGCGATAGAAGCCTGACGAATTTTCACTGCTTGAATCGCCAGCGATTGATGCGTTGAACATCTCGGCATTTTCTTGATCGCGGTTCCAGTAACCGGCCGTAATCGCAGTGCCGCGCAGCCAGATTTCGCCGATGGTTCCTGGGCTGACCTCAATGCATGTTTCGGGATCCACGATTCGCAATTCGGATTCGTGTGACGCGGTGCCACAGGAGACCAGTTTTTGGAATTCCGATCCGCGTCCAGTCTCGGTGATGATTGGTTTTCCCGATCGGACTGAGTCACGTTTGACGATGATCGGTTTTGGTTCTGCGGGTCCGTCGCCACCGGCAGCTAACAACGTTGCTTCCGCCAATCCGTAGCATGGGTAGAATGCGGATGATGAAAAGCCGCTGCTCGAAAACCGGCTGCCAAAGTCTTGCAGAGTTCTTGCCAATACCGGCTCGGCGCCCGAAAATGCAACTTGCCACCGGCTGAGATCCAAGTTGTCGGTTTGGTCAGGCGAGATTCGGTCGACGCAAAGTTGGTATGCAAAATTCGGTGCGCCACTGAATTGGGCGTCGTAGTCGCTGATTGCTTGCAGCCATCGGATCGGTCGCTGCAAGAACGAAGTCGGGCTCATCAAGACGGTTCTGCCGCCGATGTACAGCGGCGCCAAAATTCCGCCGATCAGGCCCATGTCGTGAAAAAACGGCAACCAGAACACTCCGGTGGCAACACTCGCATTTGGGTCGGACGGATCTTGCCACTCGATCCCAAATCCGCGGCGGATGGCTTCCAAGTTGGCCAGCAAGTTGCGATGGCTAACCATCACGCCTTTCGGATCGCTGGTGCTGCCGCTGGTGTATTGCAGCAGGGCCAGTGAGTCCGGGGCGTTCGGCAGTGAATCGGGTAGCGAGTCGGGAGCGATCCAGGATTGATTTGCCTGGTCTGGCAAATCGCCACTGGTGACGATCCGGTGAATCGACCCGGCTGCAGGCGAGAGTTTGCTGGGGTCGATGGAATCGATGGTGGCTTGGTCGCCCAGGATCGCCTGGGGGCAGCAGTCAGCGGCGGCCGAATCGAGTCGCGGCATCGATCGTCCGGGTTTCGGATAGCTGGTCGGTACCGGAATCCAGCCAGCGATTTGGCAGCCCAGAAAGCCGGCTAAAAACTCGATTCCCGGCGGGTACAGCAACAGGGCTCGCGGAGGATGGGCGTCGGCGACTGTAATCCGAGCGTCAGCGACAGGTCGATTCGTCGCATCCGCCAACAGCAAAGCGACTCGGCAGGAGCGTCGCCAAAGGTCCGCATAGCTCCACGAAACCTCTCTCGGATGGCCGGCGGTCGGCTGGTCATTCAAGAAAGTGGCCGCGATTCGATCGCCATGAAGTTCGGCACGCTTCCCGATCCACTGGGCGAATGTGGTCGCGGCAAGGAGTTCGGGAGGTGCCATTTCTGATGGGGACCTTTAGGTCAGACGATTCAAATCCGCTGCGTCACGGTGAGTGACGCAGGCATTCCGCGGGCGCAAGTGCCTACGCAGGAGCAGGATTCTAAATGATGTGACCAATCCGCACAGGGCAGAACAAACGTTGCCCCAGTTCAAAATCGGCCAGATCAGAATCCGCGGTAGGTTCGGATGGGCGTTCCGCTGGTCATTGGCGGCAGGATTTCTGGGCCACTGAACCGCGGGATCGGGGCTGCGTTTCCGCGATAATAATTGCGGCGAACTGCGTTGCCATAGAAATGAAGAGGACGATAGGGCCGAAATTCAATTGGTGTCGACTCAATCTGTTGGCGGTACGCACCTGTAGCGATGATCACTGGCGACCAGCCTGGCTCAGCCGAAACGTGCTGAGTGGATCCGAGAACAACCGCAGCAGCGACCAGAAAACCAGCAAACTTACGCATCAAACGCCCTTGAAGGTCAGAGTTTTTCGTGAATGGAGGGGCCTCGTCGTCATTCTGAGGCACTGAATCGAATTGAAAGTGGCGACGACTGTACGTTTTGCCCAGTCGTCGTATCTTGACTCGTCCTAACAAAAGTACCACGTCTCTGAAGCTGCACAGGTCCACTTCAACGGATTAAGCAAAAAATTTAGCTCGTCACCCGTCATGACTATGCCAGTCGGCATCTTGTTGAGTCGACGCACTGCTTGGTCAGCAATCTGTTCAGTTGCTGGCCTAGTCGGTGCGGCACGTCAAAGCCGGCGGCTTGGTCTACAATCGCCGTCGCCCAGCAGATGTACACCTGCCGGTTGTTTGAAATGAAAAGGAAACCGCATGACCGAGTCGTCTGATCGCGACGCATCTTCACCAACTCACGGTTCAAACCAAGCAAATGGATCGGTTGGATTGGGGGCCAAATCTGGGAAGAGATCTAGCAAGTCGAAAGTCGGTGGTTTAGCCGTCATCGCGATGGTGGCGATCTACTCGTTTTCGGCGCCTCGATTGAACGAGCGGTTTGGATGGTCGTTGCCGGCGGTGAAAACCGACCGTGCAGGGAATGTTCGGCTGGCCGATGGCGATCCAAAACCGACGGCAAGCCGGTCCACGGAATCAAAATCGCTGGAATCCAGTCGGCCCGGACAGACGGCCAATTCCGGTCCGGTGACCTCGTCTTCGCCTTCAACTTCATCGTCAAAGTTTTCGCCAAAACCAGGGCCGTTGTCCGGCAAGATGCCGACGGGCGGGCAGTCGCCGGCCTCAACTGCAAAGGCAACCACTAAGCCGACTGCGAACTCTTCGGTACCGGCTCAGGCCAAGTCCGTTGACCGGACCGATCCGGATCTTGAATACGGAATCTTGCGAGAAGTTTCTCGCGATCGATTCGTGTCTCCAGCCGGATTGCTGTACACGCCCGGCAGCGCCGAAGGCCACCGCTTGGAACACTTGCGTCGTCACACCGAGGATGACCCCGGACGCCCCGGCAGTCATGGAGTGTTTGATGGCGGCATGGAGGGCGCGTTAACGACGATCGATCGTGCTTTTGATCGCGCAAAGAAGAAGCAGAAAACGACGACGACAGTCGACGATGGGCGGACGGTCTACACCGTCGATATGGGCGGGCGAGTCGGTTATGTGGGGGGCCGTGACGGCAATCGCAGACGCAAACCGATGGCTCGCCGAGTTCGTTTGGTCGTCGAAGGAAATCGTGTGATCACGGCCTATCCGATGTAGGCAATTTCGTCGTAGCCGAGTTTTCTTCGCTGCTTGTCCCGTTTTTCTATCATGCAATTCAACACGATTCACCGGAGCATGCTCGCGTGAGCCCGAAACATTCCATCGACTTTTGTCCCGTCTGCGGCGGCGGCCTGTGCGGTATTCGAATTTGTGGTGTCGCCAATGCGAATGCCAAGGGTCAAGTCAGCGATCAGGCAGGTGATCATGCAAGCGATTCGGACGCCCGATTCATCGTGACCGGATCGACGGAGCCGCATGGTTTGATCGTCTGTGACGAATGCGAAGCGATTTGGTTAGCGCCCGACATTACGACGCCACATCAATACCCGGCTGTCGAGGACGCGCAGTGTCCGATCTGTCATGATCCGTTGTGGGGGCCCCAAAGTCGTTGGGCCAATGCGGATGACATTGACACCTTGGGGTGGCAGTTTGCCGTCAATCCGGACCTGGACACGAACTTGGACGAAGGTACGGTTTAGGTTGCTTGTTTGGCCCGCAAGTTTGGGTCGCTGTTGTTTCTTTGCGTCAGGTTGCTTAGCGATAGACTTCCACGGCGCTGACCTGTGTTGTGGTCCCCTTATAGATCACTTTGTCGCCCGGATGCAGGTTGCGGATGTCGTCCCAGCCGCGGTCGCACGGCCAAACATTGATTGCTTCGCCTGGCCGGACAATGACGAACCGCCGCGTGTTCAAGCACACGATCATCGCTTCGCAATTTTCCAGCGTTCGGCTGTCCAGTTCGTCTTCGTCGCACGCGTTTGGGCGTGCAATGGTGTTGGTGCTGCTCATGAATTCATCGTTCGAACGAGTTCGGACACGTCTGGTCAAACCGTACGAGAACCACCGTGCTTCATAAGATAGACATTCCCTCGGGTGTTGACTCGCGTCTGGTCCCTGATGCGATCGCTAAATCCATCGAGCTGGCAAAACAACGCATCGAAACGTTTCAAGACCGCTGGGATCGGCCGCAGATCGAACAGTTTGTGGCTGCGGACTACAGCCACGTTTTTCAAGCTCTCGACTGGACACTTGAAACTCAAATGACGATCGGGCGACGGTTTGTCGAATGGGGCTGCGGATTCGCGATCGTCAGCGCATGCGCGGCTCATCTTGGTCTCGACGTGATCGGTATCGAATCGGAAGACGTGCTGCTGGTTCAAGGTCAAACGACGGTCAAAGACTGGGGCGTCCCTGTTGAATTGATTCACGGCAACTTTTTGCCGCCGGGGGCCGAATCGCTGGCCGACGATCCGATGTTGCCCAGCTTGGGGCACAAAATCGAAAACGCGTATGAATCGCTGGGGTTGGATCTGGATGACTTTGCGATGGTCTACTCGTATCCGTGGCCCGGCGAAGACGATTTTCATGAAGCCGTTTTTGACCGCTATGCCGCTCGCGGTGCTCTGTTGATGATGTTCTGTGGCCCGAACGACATTCGCCTGTATCGCAAATCGTAACCGGTCGTTCGCTCGCCGCGTCTGAACTGTTCGAGCATGACGGACGTACGCTATTATGCTTCAACCGTCGACTCCTCCTCCTGTCCATTCCGCTTCCTGGACGCGTTTCTCCCGCGCGTGAAAACTCTTGTCAGACCTGTCTCAGTGGATCGGATGGTTGTTGGCGGTGACCGTCGTCCCGCCGATGGTGATTTGCGTGCTTGTCCTGTATCCGGTTCGCTGGTTCGCTGTTTGGTTGGGGTTGATGGCGCCGATGAGCGGCCATAGCACCCATACTCGCGTGACACCGCTTGGCGGCGGCATCGGCATTTGGATGGGGATTGTTGGGACGTTCGCGATTGGCACGTTGGCCGTTGCTTTTGCTCGGCATGCACCCGAATGGCAAGCCAGGATGCCGGCTGCGATGGTTCCGCTGTTAAACGGAGTGTGGTCCAAGGCTGGTCAGTTGTGGGCAGTGCTAGGTGCTGGCACGGTCTTGGCGATCCTTGGTGTGACGGATGATCGTCGTGGCGTGAATGAATGGGTTCGTTTGGCGATCGAGTTCGCGGTCGCGGCGTTTGTGGTGTACGCGCTCGACTTTGGCTTGACGGCTTTTATCGGTGTCGCGTGGCTGACCAATTTGTTGTCGGTGATCTGGATTGTTGGGTTGATCAATTCGTTCAACATGCTGGACAACATGGATGGGCTAAGCGGTGGTGTCGCGGCGATCATTGCCGCAACGATGGCGGTCGTGATGTTAATGACACCGGATCCAGGAACGTCGCGGCCACAGTTCTTTGTGGCGGCTCTGTTGTTGGTCGTACTGGGGGCGTTATTGGGGTTTTTGTGGCACAACCGTCCGCCTGCGAAAATCTTCATGGGTGATGCGGGCAGTTACTTGGTCGGATACTTGATCGCGATCTCAATGTTGATGGCGACGTTTTCGGGTGACGGCCAAGCGCGTCCGCATGCCGTGCTCGCGCCGCTGTGTGTGATGGCGGTTCCGCTTTACGACATGATCACGGTGCTCTGGATTCGGGCTCGTGAGGGACGCAGTTTGTTTGTCGGTGATCGCAGTCACTTTTCGCACCGTTTGGTCGACTTGGGGTTGAGTCGGACTCAAGCGGTATTGACGATTTACTTGGTCACCGGGACCTGCGGTTTGGCTGCAATCGTGCTGACTCAGGTCAGTGTGATCCAGGCGGTGATGGTGCTTGGTATCGTGGCTTGCATGTTGCTGTTGGTCGTCATATTGGAATCGACCGGATGGCAGAAGGACGACGAGTGAATTCCGTTTCGGCCTGGGGCCAAGTCGTTGCACTCGCGATTCTTGCGGGCGTGGCTGTGTATGTCGGCTATCACCCCAGCGACAGTATTGCGGTCGAACAGGGCGATGGGCTTTGGTTCTCGCTGATGGGAATCGCGATCGCAACCGTGGTGGCTGCGACTCGGCCATCGCCCGCCATCGCACTGGATCGGTTGGACGGTTTAGCGATCGGCTTAGCCGGTTGGATGATGCTGGCCGCGTTGGTTACGACCGGCGGATTTTCTTTTTATGGGAGGCCGCCGATTGGCAGTTTGCGTGTCGCAACGAACGAAGCTTGGTTGTGGGTTGCGGGTGCCGCGATCTTGGTTGCCGGACGCCGATTGTTCGCCCAGGTTGAGGTTCAGCGAGCCGTGTTGGCGATCGGCGTCATCATCAGCATGGGGTTGGCCGTTCACGGATTGCATCAACAATTTGTGTCGCTGCCAGCCAATCGAGCGGCCTATCAGCAGGATCCGGATGCGGTTGTTCGGATGGCGGGAATGGACGCCGCGGCGGGCACGGCCGAGCGAATGAGGTTTGAGAATCGTTTGTTTGACGGTGGCCCGTCGGCAACATTTGCGTTGGCAAATTCGTTTGCGGCCGTGCTGTTGGTTGGCATTGCGGGCGCGGCGGGCGTGATTCGTTTTCGTTTTTCGCAGATGCCGATGTGGCGTCGGTGGATATGGGGTGCGGTCGTACTGATTGGCGTCGCAGCAATGATCGCGGCGCGCAGTCGGTCGGCGACGTTAGCGATGGTGATTGCGATCGGATGGCTGTGGTTGAGTTCATCTGGATGGTTGTCGGCGGCTTCTTCACGCGCTGCACTGCAGCGGCGAGTGGCTCTGAAAGGCTTGGCGGCAATCGCAGTGGTCGCCATGGTTGGCGGCGCCTGCGTGGCCGTGTTTGGAAATCGTGAATGGATCGAAGCCGCGCCTGCATCGCTGGCATTTCGGTTCCAGTACTGGCGAACAACGTTGCAGATGGTGGCCGATCATCCGCTGTGGGGCGCCGGACCGGGCAACTTTCAGTCGTTGTATGAACGGTACCGCGAGTCGACGGCAACCGAACAGATATCGGATCCCCACAACTTTTTTTTCGAAACGCTTGCTAGTGGCGGATGGGTCGCCGCCGCAATTCTGGTCGCGATGGTTGTTGTTGGCATTCGATTGAGTTTGCGGAAGCCACCATCAGTAGGCAACGCTGCAGAAGATGGAACCGCAAGTGCTTCGGTGCAACCAGTTGCTGTTGGTGCGGCGGTGGGATTTGTGTTGGTGTGGATGATTGGATTTGCCAGTCGATCGGTTCCCGACTTGGACGCTAGCTTGGTGGTGGTGCCGTTTGCGTTGGCGTTGGCCTGGTTTGCGTGGCCGGACGCGATGCGGCTGTCGCGGTCGGCGGTTCACACGATTGCCGTGTCCGGATTGCTGGGCCTGATGGTCCACTTGTCCGTGGCGGGCGGTTGGACGGTGCCAGGCGTCGCGGTCTGGATTTGGATTTTGGCGGCGATGACGACAGGCACGATCGGTCGGGCCGATTTAGGATCGGAATCATCTTGGATCCGTCGCTGGGCGTTGCCAGTGGGATGTGTGTTATTGATGGTTGCGATGTACGTCATGTCGCTGCGTCCGGTCGGTGCCGAGAAACGCTGGTTGGCGACTGCCGAGTTGGCTCAGGCCACCGGGCAAATCGGCAGGACACGAGTCTCTTTGGAGCAAGCGGCAGCCGCCGACGGTTGGGCCGTGACGCCGAGGCTATGGCTGGCCGATTTCTATCTCTGGAAAATGATTCTGAGCGACGAAGCGGACGGAGACCGCGACGAGACACGCCGGCGGTGGGCTGAAATGCTGGAGGCGGCCAAAGTTCGGTCGGGCGAAAATCCGTCGGTCTATCGGCAAATCGGCGTCGCCCAGCTGCACCTGTATCAGCGGTTTGGCCGTCCCGAGGATCTGCAGGCGGCTGAAAAGACATTTGCGGACGTTGTTCGGTGGAGTCCCGCGAATCAGTGGGCGATGGCTCAGATGGCCGAAATCAAGCGCGCTGTCGGCGATTCCCAGGCCAGCCGCGAATTTGCCGATCAAGCGAAAAGACTATCCGAATTGGGCGGCAATCTCGAACGGGCGTTGTATCTGCAGTCGATCTACGTCGTTCGTCCGATCGGCCGCGAGGTTCAGGGCGGTCCCGTGCGAGCACGGGCGGACCAGTTGCTGGGTTTGGTTCCCTAGCTGCACCATCGCCGTTCAGGCGTTTCCTGTCCCCGCCTGCCCCAAGGAAGGGCGGGGGATGCTATTCGATTTTGACCGCATTGGGAGTAGAACCGGCGAGGGTCGAGATGCGTAGAGACAGCCACTCATCGTTTTTGTTTCATCGGGTTTGACAATGAAGAATTTCTGGATTTTCGTGCTTCTCTCCGCGGTCGCCGGTGCAACGGCGGCTTGGGCGATCAACCACAAGCGATACGGATACCGTGATTCGGCGTTCGGTCCCTTTGTCGTCAATGGTCAGGTGACGACCGAGAATGTCGAGAGATTTATCAGCCTGAATGAGGTGACGACTGGCGAAAAAGTCGGCCGAGTCGAGATTGACGGCGATCTGGAATACGATTTCGGCGTCATGTCGCCCGGCGATGAGGGCAGCAAAGTCTTCAAGATTCGCAACACTGGCGGAGGCCCGCTCAAATTGCGAGTCGGTGCTTCGACGTGCAAGTGCACGATTGGCGAACTGAATAAAGAAGCGTTGGACCCGGGCGAAGAAACGGAGATCAAGCTGAGTTGGAAGGTGAAGTCGGGCGAGAGCGAATTTGGCCAATCCGCTCAGTTGTTGACCAATGACCCCCGGATGGTTGCGATCACCTTGAAGATCACCGGAAAAGTAATCGAGGAATTTCTGTTGGTGCCTGACGCATGGTCGGCGGGCGAAGTTGCGACAGGCGATCCGATCGAATTTGAGGGTTCGTTTTACAACTACACCGACACCAAGATCAAAACCAAAGATGTTCGCTTTTCGAGCGAGACGATGAACGAGTTGGCGGAATTCGACGTTCAGCCGCTCGAACCGTCGGAGTACGCGGCTGGGAATGGTAATGCGATCCAAGGTTTTCGCGTCGTCGTGAAACTGAAACCTGGCATGAAGCAGGGAAATTTCTCGCAAAATCTGATGGTTGGTTTTGTCGATGACGATGAGTCGGCGGACGTAACTGATGCAGAAAGCGATACGGACGCGAATGATGCAGCCGAAGATGGCCCAAAGAGCGATGGCCTTGTTGACGGTCAGCGGTACCTTACGATTCCCGTTAGCGGTCGAGTGGTTGGGACGCTGCGGATGCTTGAGAGCAGCAAGTTGACGCTCGAAGGTGGCGAATACGTCTACAACTTTGGTCGAATTGGTCCGGACGACGACCTGACGGCCCGCGCGTTTGTTGTGCTAAAGGGTAAAGAGCGTGACAATACGACTTTAACGATTGGGGAAACAAAGCCCGATGGCGTCGTTAAGGCAAAGCTGGGGGAAGCTAAGGGCCGTGGCTCGATGGTTTTGTATCCGCTAGAGATCGAATTGGTCGCTGGTGACAAACTCATCTCACGTCTCGGTAAAGATCGAAGCGACTATGGTTCGATATGGATTGAGTCGGACAATCCGAAAGTATCGAGAATGCGGGTCGTGCTTAAATTTGCTATCGAGGGTCGTTAGCAATCGGAGTGTCAAAAGCTGGATTGGTTCGCAATGTTTGAAATGAAATTTTGGTCGAGCAATTCAACTTTGGCAGGTGAACGTGGGTCGGTGGATTCCGATGCTTGCGGGCGGCGTCAGATTAGTGAGTGTCGTCGACGCTGGCTTAGGCGGCTGATTGCAACGCAAATGCTCGGTCTCGGCAGTGCCGCAGTGATCGGTTTGGCCGGATGTGCACCGCCGGCGCCCGTTGCCGAGAAGCAGATGTCGGTTGGTATGCCGACGGGGCAGTCCAGCGACCCAGGCGTGCTGACGCAAACGGAAATTCAGCCGCCGCCGCTGGTGGGAGTCGACCGAACGACCGCCAAAACGGTCTCAATGCGATTTTCGCCTGCCCCGGATGTTTCAACGGATGCTAGCGAAATTGGTGCCCGGGTAGATGTCGCGCCTGAGATTTCGGCGAAGTCAATGACCGAGACGCTTGAATCGATCGAATCGATCGGTGTGGCTGATTCGGTTGGCCAAGATGCTTATCAAGACTTCGTGCTCGCCGTCCAGCGTCCTAAACCGATCGCTAAGCCGGTTGGGCCCCCGGAGTTGATTCCAACGCCCGTTGGAGAGCCGGATCCTAAGATGGCAAAGCCGGAAAGTCCTAGCGTTGAACCAGCAGCAGAGCCCATCGCCGCGCCGGCGGTCCCGGGGATGAAACCCGCCGAGCCAAATGTTGACCCCAACTCCAAGCAAGGCGGTTCGGGCAACCCCGCGGCGCCGATGGCGTCGGTGGCCGGCAATTCGCCCGTTATTAATTCAAAATCGGATCCGACAGTGTCGCCTGCGATTGCCGATCCGAAGAGTGCTGGTGAATCGATCGGAATCGACGGTCCCGAGGACTACAAGACTTGGCAGCAGCCCACCGTGGCTTTGGTCTTTACCGGCCAGCAGCATGGCTACATCGAGCCCTGTGGATGCACGGGACTTGATCGTCAAAAGGGCGGCGTGGCTCGGCGATACACGTTTATCGATTCGCTGGCTAAACAGGGCTGGAACTTGGTTCCCATGGATGCTGGCAACCAAGTTCGTCGGTTTGGAAAGCAAGCCGCGATCAAGATGCAGCAGTCGGCTCGCGCGCTCGACGAGATGGGGTATCAGGCCGTCGGTTTCGGGCCTGACGACATTCGTTTAGGCGTTGGCGATTTGCTAGCGCTAGCGGCCGAGAAAGAAATGTTTGTTTCGGCCAACGTGGTGCTGTTCGACCCCGAGTATTTGCCGGTGATCAAGATGGTCGAGAAGAACGGAATCAAGATCGGCGCGACTAGCATTTTGGATCCCGACTCGATGGAAGTTGCCCCCGACGATGCGATGCAGGTTGGTGATCCGGCTGAAACGCTGGCGGCGGCCGCGAAAAAGTTGGCTGCTGAGTCACCGGATTTCAGTGTCTTGTTGTTTTTTGGCAAAGAAGAAAACGCTCGGGCCTTGGTTCGCAAAGTGCCCGGTTTTGACTTGGTCGTCGCGGCCGGCGGCTATGGTGAACCGACGTATCAGGCTGAATCCATCGAGGGCTCGGACACTCGCATCATCGTGACTGGCGACAAGGGCATGTATGCCGGGTTGGTCGGTTTGTATTCGGATGGACCGATGAAGTACGCGCGAGTCCCTTTGACGCATGAATACGCCGACGCGCCAGAAATGCGAGCCGTCATGAAGGACTACCAAAACCAGTTGCGAGATTTGGGGCTAGGCGGACTGGGCCTGTTGCCGCCGATCAAGCACTCGTCGGACCAAAAATTTATTGGCAGCCAGGCGTGTGGTAAGTGTCACACCAACGCTTTTGATATTTGGGAAAGTTCGGCGCACGCTGAGGCCACGGAGCATCTGGTGCATCCGCCGAAAGAACGCAGCGATATTTCGCGGCACTTTGACCCCGAGTGCATCAGTTGCCACGTGACGGGCTGGAATCCGCAAGACAATTATCCGTACGAAACCGGGTACTTGTCGTTGGAATTGTCACCGCACTTGACTGGCAACGGTTGCGAAAACTGTCACGGGCCTGGATCGGGGCACGCCGCTGCCGAGCAAGAAGGCGCGGATGTTACGATTGCACTGCGAGACGAGCTGCGTGATTCGATGAAATTGCCGTTGGAAAAAGCTCGCGAGAAATGCATGACCTGCCATGACCTGGACAACAGTCCCGATTTCCATGCTCCCGATGCATTCGAGGACGTGTATTGGCCAGAGGTTGAGCACTATGGGGTAGACTGAGCTTCATGACCACAGAACCGACAATCTTGCTCTCGGGTACTGATCCCGATCTGCCTCGTGACCTCCCCGCTGGAATCGGGCGTTACTCGCGTTTACGCGAAATGGCTCGCGGCGGCACGGGGCTCTTGCGTTCCGCGTTTGATCCCGTCACGGGCCGAACGGTAGCGATCAAGTCGCTGTTGCCGGAAATGAAAAAGGACCGTGCCGAACGCCGCCGGATGCTGCGTGAGGCCCGTATCACGTCGCAGCTTCAGCACCCCAACACCGTTCCCGTTTACGACATCGGTGACGACGAAGCCGACGGAATCTACTTTGTGATGAAGCGGATTTCGGGCGAAAATCTGTTCGAGATTCTAAAGCGGATCGCGCGCGGCGATGAAGAAACGATCAAGCGATTTCCGACGCTGCGTCGTATCGAAATTCTGATCGGGGCCTGTCAAGCGCTGGCCTACGCCCATGCGCGCGGCGTGATCCACCGTGACGTCAAACCCGAGAATATCTGGGTGGGGAACTTTGGCGAAGTCATTTTGCTTGACTGGGGTGTGGCCAAGGTTTGGGGGCACGCCGATGACAACGAACCGATCCGCCAAAGCGTCTTGAAGCCGCGTGTCGATCCCGATCACGAGGGTTCTGCCGAGCAGCGAATGACTACGTTGACAGGCGGCGGCCAACGCCCCGGCACGCCCCTGTACATGTCGCCCGAGCAGGTCGACGGAAACCGCGGGATCGATGAACGCAGCGATATTTTCAGTGCCGGTGTTTGTCTGTACGAATTGCTGGCGATCCGTGAGCCATTCCGTGGGGCGACGATTGACGAAACGTTCGACAATATCAAACGCAAACAGGTTCCTTTGCCGTCCGAGCGATCGCCAGAACGTGATATTCCCGAGGGAGCGGACGCGATCACGGATCGCTGCATCGCAAAGCATCCCAGTCATCGTTATCAGTCGATGCGAGCCTTGATTTCGGATCTTCGCGATCTTCGCTAGTCGGCGGCATGCGAAGGCTGAGATTGAGGCAGATTTTCGAAGACTTTGTGCGACGACAGCAATTCGCTTTTTCGTTGCCGCAAATGGTATTTTGCCATTCTCTAATTCTCTGTTCGGTAGCTGCTGAACCCCGATTTCGCCATTGTGCTTTTATTGTTGATCGATTTGCGGGCAAAAATCGTGTTGGAAATCATGGCAAAAAGTAAAATCCTGAGACTTTGGCAGCGAAACGTGCCAAATCCGCCTTGCCCGAAATGGACGGATCGGTACACTCTGCCCTTCCGGTTCACGGCCATGCGGTTTCGTGTCGTCGTGATGCCCGGAAGTCGCGAGTGAAATAGCTCGCGGTTAGCCAGCGTAGCTCAGTTGGCAGAGCAGCTGATTTGTAATCAGCCGGTCGCGGGTTCGAATCCCTCCGCTGGCTCTTGTTGAGAGCCTTTTCGACAGAAGTGAATAAGAAAAAGAGATAGGCGACGAAGAACACAACGAAGAAATAGAAACGTTCAAGGGGGTTTGCCCGAGTGGTTAAAGGGGGCGGACTGTAAATCCGCTAGCTTTGCTTACACAGGTTCGAATCCTGTAGCCCCCACTTGTAGAAGTTTGAAGAAAGAAGGGTGAAGTGTGGAATTTCACTCTTCACCTTTCTCTCCTCAGGCTTCCACCGCGGGTGTAGCACAATGGTAGTGCAGCAGCCTTCCAAGCTGAATACGAGGGTTCGATTCCCTTCACCCGCTTCGGGGAGAGGTTGCAGGGAACGGGCTACGGGGGGACAGGGAAACTGTTGTCCGTAGTCTGTTCCCTGTTGCCAGTTCTCCGCTGCTGTAGCTCAGTGGTAGAGCACTTCCTTGGTAAGGAAGAGGTCATGGGTTCAAGTCCCATCAGCAGCTTTTCTGCGTTTGCCCGCTGGGCGGCGTCGTGAGGCGGTGGCGACGGAATCGGGTTCTGCAATTTTGCCCAGCTGATTAGACGGGCGATTGCGGAAAGTCGTCGTTTCCGCGACAACAGTGATACCAGCGTTGTTAGAACGCGAGACCGACTCAGTCCGGTGTCGTGTTGCCCGGTCGCCGATTCAGGCAGATTTGGGAGCAAAGCGAGTTGGCTGAGGAAGAAAAAGTATTCAGTCGCGGCTCATGGTGGGTCGCGAAGAGTTTGTAATTCGTTTTGATACCTTGTTGAACGAGCTTGGCGATTGCGGCTGAGTTGATGACGAGTCCCCGTGGGTGTGAACACGGTCGTTGTGAATTCGGGCTGGTTGGGGCGTATCCTTGATCAGTAGTGGCATTGCCGGGTGCAGGTGAATTAGAAAAATGGCTAAAGAAGCTTTCAATCGGACCAAGCCCCACGTCAACGTCGGGACCATCGGCCACATTGACCACGGCAAAACCACAACGACTGCGGCTATCTTGGCCGTCCAAGCTGCTAAGGGCCTTGCCAAGGCAAAGAATTACTCGGACATCGCCAAGGGCGGTACCGTTCGTGACGCAACCAAGACGGTTACGATCGCTGTTGCACACGTTGAGTACGAGTCGGACAACCGTCACTACGCTCACATTGACTGCCCCGGCCACGCCGACTTTATCAAGAACATGATCACCGGTGCCGCCCAAATGGACGGTGCGATTTTGGTGGTCTCGGCAGCTGACGGCCCGATGCCGCAAACCAAGGAACACGTGCTTTTGGCTCGCCAAGTTGGTGTGCCTTACATCGTCGTTTACTTGAATAAGTGTGACCTCGTCGACGACGAAGAGTTGCTGGAATTGGTCGAGTTGGAAGCACGTGAATTGCTGTCCAAGTACGACTTCCCCGGCGACGACGTGCCTGTTGTCCGCGGTTCATCGCTTCCTGCGTTGACCAACCCATCGGACCCCGAAGCATCGAAGTGCATCTCGGAGTTGATGGACGCACTTGACTCGGCGATTCCTGAGCCTGTTCGTGAAGACGACAAGCCGTTCTTGATGGCAATCGAAGACGTTTTCTCGATCGAAGGTCGGGGAACCGTTGCGACGGGTCGTATCGAGCGTGGTGTGGTCAAGGTCGGCGAAGAAGTCGAAATCATTGGGCTCAGCGAAGCTCCAGTGAAGACGATTTGCACCGGTGTTGAAATGTTCCGCAAGGAAATGACCGAAGGTCGTGCTGGTGACAACGTTGGTTGCTTGCTTCGCGGTGTTAAGCGTGAAGACATCCAACGCGGTCAAGTTTTGGCAAAGCCGAAAAGCATCATGCCTCACACCAAGTTCGAAGCCGAGGTTTATTGCCTCAGCAAGGACGAAGGCGGCCGTCATACGCCGTTCTTCAGCGGCTATCGTCCTCAGTTCTACTTCCGTACTACTGACGTGACAGGTACTGCGAATTTGGTCGGTGCTGAAATGTGCATGCCTGGCGATAACGTTCGCGTTACCGTCGAATTGCATAAGCCGATCGCAATCGATGACGGCGTTCGCTTCGCAATTCGCGAAGGCGGCCGTACGGTTGGTTCGGGCGTTGTGACCAAGATTGTCGAGTAATTGATGGGTGGGGTCGACGAAAGTGGCCCCGTCAGCGAGACTCGTGAGATAGCGAGACTCGAAGATACTGAGAAGAAACGATCAATGCTCAATGACCAGCGTTCAACCGTAAAGTTTGGACGTTGGTCATTGTTATTGAAGGTTGATCGATAAGCGAATGTGGCTTTGCCGGCCGGGTTTTTCCCTGTCGGAATCGTCGCGGAGGAGTGTAGCTCAATTGGCAGAGCTCTGGTTTCCAAAACCAGCGGCTGGGGGTTCGAGTCCCTCCACTCCTGTTTTATAAGAAAATTGCAGCGGTTGACCACGGATCGGTCAGCCGGAAAGAAACCCAATACCTCACGTAGGAGTCGACGGGTGTCCCGAGACATTGCCTCTACTAATAGCGTTCCCTTAACAAGCGAACTGTTTAGAAATTCGGTTTACAAGCCAAACCAAGGGCGAATTGTTCGTCAGTTGACGGCGCTTGCGATCTGGGTTGTGGCGGCGCTTGGGTGCTGGTCGCTTTACGGTTCGCTTCGCGGTGGGCTGGATTCCGGTTCCGTCTTGGTTCCGGCGATTCCCGCAGTGTTGTTGGCCGCCGGATTGTGGTTCGGGTATCGCGTGGTCAACTGGCCTCGATTTGCGGACTTTTTGATCGCAGTCGAAGCCGAGATGAACAAGGTGACCTGGCCTAGCAAGGACGAGTTGATCCGGGCATCGATCGTTGTGATCTTGACGATCTTTTTGTTGGCGGTTGCTTTGTTTTCGTTCGATGTGTTGTGGCAAGCAATTTTCAACTTCCTGGGCGTGACCAGCTAGCTTGCTCCCGACCTCCTTTTGAAGTGCTTTGGTGTTGCCGCGATTCGGTGGTCGAAGCCTTCTAGATTTTACTGATTCCATTGTCGCCAACGGTGAGACCGTGAACCAAGCCGATACATCTGACGATTCGCAAGATCCCCAGCCCGATGAATCGCTGGTGATTGATTCGGCCGATGCTTCCGCACCGGCGCTTCCACCACCGGCACCTGTCGATCCAAAAGCACCTGCCAAGCCGCCCGTCGATGACGAGGCGCCGATGCACTGGTACATCTTGAAGGTCGCATTTAACCGCGAAGATTCCATCGCCGACGCGCTGCGCAAGCGTGTCAACATGGAAGGAATGACTGACGACATCGGCGAGATCGTTGTTCCCAGCGAAGACGTGGCAACATTCAACCGTGATGGCAAACGCCGCATCAGCAAGCGAAAGCTGCTGCCGGGCTACATCATGGTCTACATGCGAATCAACGATGACACTTGGTTCTTGGTTCGCGAAACCGGTGGGATCAGTGACTTCACCGGTGCGGCTGGAAAGCCGATGCCGATGGAGCCTGGTGATATCGAGCGATTCATCAACCGGCCCCTCGTCGACGACGAAGAAGAGGCGCCAATCAAGATCGGAATCCCATTCAAGGTGGGCGACCGAGTGCGAGTCAAGGAAGGCAATTTCGAAAACCAAGAAGGCGACGTCGACACTGTCGACGAAGCGAACGGTCGAATTACAGTGATCATTAATATCTTCGGCCGAAGCGTGCCGATGGAACTTGATCACTGGCAAGTCGAGCCACTGTAAGAACGAGGGATTAGGTGTTAGGTTCTAGCGTTTAGGAACACAAACCAAGACCACCGCACCGCCCGCGATCTGTTTCCTAACACCTAACACCTATCACCTAAAACCTTTCTTCTCATGGCAAAGCAAGTATCCGGCGTCGCAAAGTTTCAAGTTCCTGGCGGCCAAGCTACTCCGGCACCGCCGGTTGGTACTTCGTTGGGTAAATTCGGTGTAAACCTTGGACAGTTTGTTCAGGCTTTCAACGATCGAACCAAGGAATACAACGGCACGCCAATTCCGGTCATCGTGACCGTGTACAACGACCGTAGCTTCGAATTCATCACTAAGAGCCCACCTGCTGCATCGCTTTTGAAGCAATCGGCCGGAATCGCCAAGGGCAGTGGCGTGCCAAACAAGACGAAGGTTGCCACAGTGACTCGTGCCCAATGTGCCGAAATCGCCGAAAAGAAGATGGCTGACCTGAATGCGCGGGACATCGATCACGCTGTGTTGATGATCGAAGGCACCGCCCGCAGCATGGGCATTAACGTCGAAGGTTGATGCGGTTGTTCGTCATCGGCGTCGTGTCTCGCTGTGCAATCCACATCGGTCTATGGGGTTTGATGCCGGAAATACTGTTGGTTACGGGCTTGCAAAGGCCCCAGACGCGATTCGCTATTGTTTAGGCCTTGGCTTTTCGCGAAATCGGATGTACTATCTGTCGGTGCCGTGAATTGCGAGAGCAAGTTTGCGGCGTTTTGATCTGATCGGAAATAAGCGAGTAGCGTGAGTCGAGATTTCGATTTGCGTTTTCCGGTCGAGCCAGGTTCTCTAACGAGTTCGGATTCTCTTAAGACTTGGTTCCACGGTGTCGGCATTTTCGCCGCGCTCAATGCTGTTGACCATCGGTTGTGTAAACCGCTCTGGAAGGCCGCCGGCGTCCCCTGAGTGGCGCACCAGATTCTGTGACTTTCTTGTTTGTCCAGAGTAAAAGACTTTAGGCGTTTCCGCGCCGACCCCCGAGTGCGTTCAAGCGAATGCAGGGATGCTTTGCACTTTCGTGCCGCCAATCGTTGCGTTCTTCGCTGCGTATTCGGCGCCGTCTGTCACCAAACGCATCTGTGTCACTGCGATGATTGGGGAATGAGAAACCATCCTTACAGGAAATTGTTGTTGAATCACTTTGAAGAAATCGACCTGATCGCCCCTATTAAGCGGGCACTGGCCGAAGAAAATTACATTACGCCGACGCCAATCCAAGCGCAGACGATCCCAGCCGCGATCACCGGCTGCGATATCTTGGGCTGTGCGCAAACCGGAACTGGCAAGACCGCTGCGTTCGCTTTGCCGATTTTGAATCGGTTGGGCATGCAGAATCGCAAGCCAATTCCGAATCAGCCTGCTGCTTTGATCCTGGCGCCGACGCGTGAGCTGGCTGTGCAGATCGGTGACAGCTTCGACACCTATGGCAAGCACTTGCGAATTCGCACTGCGCTGGTTTACGGTGGCGTGAACCAAAATAACCAGATCCGAGCAATGGATCGTGGCGTCCATGTCTTGGTCGCGACGCCGGGCCGATTGCTGGATTTGATCAATCAAGGTCATATCAATCTAAGTCGCTTGGAAATATTCGTCTTGGACGAAGCCGACCGCATGTTGGATATGGGCTTTTTGCCGGATCTGAAGCGAATCATCAAGGAACTGCCCGACAGCCGCCAATCGTTGTTCTTTTCGGCCACGATGCCGCCAAAGATCGTCGAGCTGTCGCAGCGTCTGTTGCTCAACCCCGTTACCGTGACTGTCAAGCCAAAAAAGTCGACCGCTCAATTGATCGAGCAGCAGGTCGTTTTCTGCGAACGCGGGCAGAAGCAGGATTTGCTGAAGGAAATCGTGCGATCGGATCATGCCGAGCGAGTGATTGTGTTCACTCGCACCAAGCGGGGTGCCAATACGGTTTCCGACAAGCTTGAAAAAGCTGGCATTTCTTCGGCGGCGATCCACGGCAATAAGTCGCAAAATGCTCGTCAGCGGACGCTTGATTCGTTCCGCAAGAACAAGATTCATGTTTTGGTCGCGACTGACGTGGCCGCTCGCGGAATCGACATCGATGGCGTGACGCACGTGATCAACTATGATCTGCCTACCGAACCGGAAAGCTACGTTCACCGCATTGGACGTACCGGACGAGCGGAAGCGTCAGGGATTGCTATTTCATTCTGCACGCACTCTGAACGTGATGATTTGCGAGCAATCGAGTCGCTGATCGGCAAAAAAGTTCCACTTGCCCCTAACCAACCCAAATCAACACCAGGTGGCGAGCGAGAAGAAGATCGTCCGTCGCGTGGACAAGGCCGCGGAGCCGCTCGCGGACGTTCGCGATCAGGAAAGCCTTCGGGCAATTCGAGAGTCAAGTCGGCTGGTTCGACATCGGGTGCCGTTCGGTCAGGTGTCGCAAAGTCGGGCGTCGCAAAGTCATCGGGCTCAAATGTCTCGGCTGCTGTCGTTCCGGTTGCTAGTCGTCCCGCGGCAAAGCGGAAACCTAGTTTTGGTGCTGGAATCATGGAAACGGACGGTAATCGTGCCCGTCGTTCGGGCGGTCCACGCCCCAAGGGTTCCGGACGGAAGCCACGGGCGCCTCAATCCTGAAATTCTCGGTCTTGAGCGGCAAGTTGTGTCTGCTTACCCGAAAAATCCCCAATTTTATTACGCTGACGGAGAATACCCATCGCAAAAAATCAAAACACGTTCGCTAAGCGACAACGCGAGATGGAAAAGAAGTTCAAGGCAAAGGACAAAATTGCCAAACGAGCCGTCCGCAAACTTGCAATCGAAAATGGGACATTCCATGCCCAACCTGAGGATGATTCATCCGAAGATGACGAAGCGAATATGGATGATTAAAAACGATGGCCCCGTTGGCCGACAAATCTGCTAGAATGGAATTCGTTCCATTTAAGAAATTAAGAAAGCGGGACAAGACAACAGCCGAAAGCCGGCTGCCCTTTCCCGCTGTAACCGTTGACCCTGTGCAGTCGAGCGTCGTACGAACGTTTCTTTCGGCGTTGATTGTGCAACTGTTTTGAAGAGTATTGGAAGAGAAGAGATGGCTGAAGGCAAAATCAAGCGTATCACCGACAAAGGTTTCGGATTCATTGAAAATGAAAGCGGAACTGATATGTTTTTCCACAGTTCGTCGCTCGAGGGAGTCGCTTACGACGACCTCCGCGAAGGACAAAAGGTTGAGTACAGTGTTGGCCAAGGTCCTAAGGGCCCACGTGCTGAAAACGTACGCTTGATTGAAGGCTAGAAATAGCCAAACCATGGTCAACCGGCGGGCAATCTGTCCGGCAAGACCATAACCGAGAATTCGCGTCAAAGTCGGTGCTTGCCATCTCTTTGAAAACGGTCTCACTTTCACTCGCGTCATGGATGTCCATGTGATGTGAATTTGATTCCGAAGCTGAAACCGAACACCGCTATCTCGATTTCGAGTTAGCGGTGTTTTTTTATGCGCATGGCTAATCGAGTGTTTCAAAACTGATCTGAACTTTTTTGGCGCAGGCTGCTACCGTCCGATGGAATACCACCACGCACACGCCGAAGGAATCCACGGATGGGACTGCCTTTTTCCGCTCAAACGCAACTCAATTCGATCAAGCAAATCCTAAACACGGTCGCCGATCCGTTGGATCTGAACGTATCGGTTCGACTTTGGAATGGCGAAGTCGTTCCGCTTGGCAATGAAGCCGACGGCAAGCACATCATCGGGTTATCGGGCCCAGGGGTTGTGGGATCGCTGATGCGAAGACCGACGCTTGAAACATTGGTTCGTCTCTACGCGACGGGGCACGTCTCGTTCGAAGGTGGCGATCTGATCGAGTTTTCGGAAGCGCTGCGCACCAAGCGATCTAACCGTAAGCGATTGAAAGAAATCAGCAAGCGGATGCTTGTCACCCGGACATTGCCGTTCATGTTCGCCAAGACACAGGCGACGGATTTGAACCACGGCTACAACGAAGACATCGTGGGGCGTAGCGAAACCAAGCGGGACAATACCGAATACATTCAGTTTCACTACGACGTTGGCAACGACTTCTATCAGTTGTTTCTCGATCCCGAGATGCAGTACACGTGCGGTTACTTCACCAACTGGAACAACTCGCTTGAACAGGCCCAGCAAGACAAGCTGGACATGATCTGCCGCAAGCTTCGCCTCGCACCGGGCGAGCGGATGTTGGACATCGGTTGTGGATGGGGCGGATTGATTTGTCATGCGGCACGCAACTATGGCGTCAAGTCGCACGGCATCACGTTGTCACAGGCACAGCATGATTTCGCGAAAGCCAAAATCGAGCGACTCGGTTTGACCGACCAGGTCAGCGTCGAAATCTGCGACTATGCCGATCACGTCGGCACGTACGACAAGATTTCAAGCATTGGCATGTCCGAACACATTGGCGTGGCGAACTATCCACGTTACTTCAACAAGATCAATTCACTATTGGTTGATCGCGGCGTGATGTTGAATCATGCGATCGCCCGCCGCGCCAAGAAATCCAAACGCGCCGCCGCTCGGATTCGCCCGGAACGCAAGTTCTTGCTGAAGTACATCTTCCCCGGTTCTGAATTGACGCCCGTGGGGATGACGACCGACTTCATGGAAAACAGCGGCTTCGAAATTCACGATGTTGAATCGTGGCGAGAACACTATGCGCTGACGACCAAGTTTTGGTGCCAGCGATTGTCGGCTAATCAAGACGAAGCGATTCGTTTGGTTGGTGCCGAGCGATACCGTTTGTGGGTCGCCTACTTGGCAGGTGCGTCCGGTGGATTCACCAACGGATCAATCAAGTTGTTCCAAGTCGTCGCGACCAAGCGAGCCGGCAAAGGGTTGTCGGGAATGCCGCCAACTCGCGAACACCTGTACCGAGCCGCTTAGTCGTCGACGTTGCTCGTTTCGGTGCTGGCTGACTTTGCTCAGTCATCGGCTGGTGCGCCGTCTTTGATCACGAACTTGGCTTGCAGCCTTGCCACCTCGGTGGCCAGGCCGGCTTGCTTTACGCTGGCAAGCACTTCGGCAAAGTCCTTGTAAGCATCCGGTGCTTCGTCCAGCGGGTACTGCCGGCAATTGCTCATCACGTCGTGCTCGGTCAGGTTGTTGTCGATCGTGTACTGGCTAAGCATCTTCTTGGCCTTCGTTCGGCTCATCCGCCGACCCGCGCCGTGATTGACGCTGAACGCCGAGTGCGACGCACCTGGCTTTGCCACCATCACGCTGGAGCCATCGCGGGGATTTCCGGGCAACAGAATCGGGTGTCCGGTTTCGGCGAATGGCGTGCGAGCGAGTCCGGGATGTCCGGCAGGGAAGGCACGCGTCGCTCCTTTGCGATGTACCCACTGAGTTTGTCCGCCCACGTCTTCGCGGCGTACGATGTTGTGGCTGATGAAGTAGACCAGATTGCCTTGCACGCTTGGGAAAACGTCTCGAAACGCCTCCAGCACCAATTGGTTGATCAGCAAGTGATTGACGGTCGCAAAATTAGCGCCCATCGCCATGTCGCAAAGGTACAGGCGGCCGTTTTCGGAATCAGCTTCGGCGTACACCAGTTGCGAATCACCGGCGGGAAAAGCGAGTCCTTGTTTTTGAAACGAAGATTTCATCGATCCGAATTGACCCATCGCCAGGTCGTGCCCAAGCCCGCGTGAACCACAGTGCGACAAGAACGCGACGTGTCCGTGCTGCAAGCCAAATGACTCTGCGATAGCCCGGTTTTCGGGATCCTGATCGACATGAACGATCTCGGCTTCACCGAAATGATTGCCACCGCCATAGCTGCCCAGTTGTCGGTACTTGCTTTCCAGGCGGTCCAGGCTGTCGCGTTTGCGGCCCATCCATTCCAGTCTCGCCGCAAGCGTGTCCGACGAGCCGTCCGGCGCGGTGTGGAAAGCATCTTCGCATCGACCGGCCCAGTCCTTAGGGATTCCCAGTTTCTTGAGCACGTTCTTCGACGCGCCTTCGGTTGCGACTTGGAAACCGAGTCGACCATCGACGGTGCGGCTCTTGGGAACATGGCGCTGGCCGCGACCGGCGCCCGATGGAACTCGTTTGCCAATCGCTTGGATCAGTTTGCGCCGGACGGTGGGTTCTGCGATTGCGTCGGCCGGAACGTTCGTTTGCAGCAGGCTCATACTGCACTTGATGTCGACACCAACTGGGCCGGGATAAACATGCGTCGGTGAAACCATCACACAGCCCACCGGCGCACCATAGCCGACGTGGGCATCGGGATTCAGAACCACGTCCGAGACGCCCGGTGCCAAGCGACAGTTGATCGCTTGCGTCAGCGTTTGGTCGTCAAACGTTTGGCGAATCGCGTTGTTACCAATCACCCGGATCGGGCTATGGGTATCGCCGACATTCAGTTCGGCGGTCGATTCGCCAGTGATCGTCAGCATTTGGTTGGTCGTGTCCATCGCGACATTAGACCGTGCTTGCGCGGATCAGGTTCACCGGTCCAAAGTGAAATCGCCGAAATCCATCGTGTATAACTCAAACGACTTCTCCCGGCTTCGGGACTCTTGAATCCTCTCAAATTGCTGCATCAACGATGAAACCATCCAAGCTCGAAATCCTTGCCTACGAGGACACGTCGCTTGGACCGCTGTGTTTACGTCGGCGTGAATTGCTTTCGGAACCCGGCACGATCGTGACCGAAGTGACGCTCAATCACGAGTTTCTGATGAGCAGTTACAACACGGACTCGGAACGCGAGATTTCCAGCCGAGCGATCTTTCATCACGGCGGAAGCGGACTCAGCGCGTTGATTGGTGGACTGGGGTTGGGGTACACCGCCGCCGAAATGCTTCGTCACGATCAAGTTGAATCGGTCGAGGTGGTTGAGTTTCTGCAGCCCGTGATTGACTGGATGAATGATGGACTCGTTCCGTTGTCGAGCACCATCAGCGGCGACGAACGTTTGATCGTCACGCGTGGTGACGTCTATGGTCGCTTGATGGATCCACCCGGCACTCTGTTCGACGTGATCGTGATCGACGTCGATCATTCACCCGCCGATACGCTTGATGAAAACGAGCATCCGTTTTATACCGGACCAGGACTGGCAAAAGCGAAGCAACACCTCAGGCCCGGCGGCGTGCTGGCCGTCTGGTCGTATGCCCAAAGCAGTTCCTTTTCTAGCAACCTAGAAAACGCCTTCACCCGAGTCTCCGTAGAACCGATCACCACCGAAAATAAAATGGTAGGTCACCAGCAAACCGATTGGCTGTTCTTTGCCAGCGATCCTGCCGATTTAGAGGCACCGCAACAACGGTAGTCTTGGCAAGATCGGAGTAGCTAAGAAGGCTTTGTTGGTTCATTACTGCCGTTCCACGATCAGCACCGGGGACACACTCGGCTTTGCAAGCTGGTAATCTGGGAGACGTCAGGCTGGCAGTGTTCGCCCAGCTAATCCGTTCGTCTTTGCAATCGCGTGTACTGCTATGTCGCCTTCCATTCGCTTCGTTTTCCTGGTGTCCATGATGGTTGCCGCTTCGGTTTGCGAAAACGCAGATGCGCAAACGGCGACTGCAAAACCAAAAGCAAAGAAGAAACCGCCGACCCTGTTCGCTTGGGTCAATCCGTTGCCAGCGAAGCACCATCCGGCGGTTTCGCACGCGACGTTTGTTAGTCCTTCGATGAAAATCGATGTGGGATACACGATCTTGCTGCCGCCTGGCTACGAAGCCGAAACCACTGCTAGGTTTCCCACACTGTATTACTTGCACGGCGGACGGCCCGGCAGTGAGACGAAATCGCTGGGGTTGGTTCCGCATTGGCATGATGCGATGGCGGGTGGCAAGGTTGCGCCGATGATTGTCGTGATGGTCAATGGCGGTCCGGTTAGCCACTACAACTTGCCAGATAAGCCGATGTCGGCCGGGGCGGACGTGTTCATCAAAGAACTGATCCCTCATATCGATTCGACTTACCGGACCGTTGCTGATCGAGGCGGCCGGGCCATCGAGGGGTTTTCGCAGGGGGGGCGTGGAACCATGCGTTTGTCATTGCGGTATCCCGAATTGTTTTGCAGCGCCGCGCCGGGCGGTGGTGGGTACGAAACTGAAAAGCGCATCAGCCAATCTGGTGGTTTCGAAACTGACACGTTGAAATTTGCCGAAGGCGACAATGTCTGGGATCTTGCGCGGGCATATGCAGCCGAACGCCCCGAGCTAGGCGATCTCAATGCCACAACATCGGAAACCCGCGCCGCAGATTCGAAGCGGCCGTCGGTAGCTTGGGTGATTTACGTAGGGACGAAGGGGTTCAACTACGAAAACAACCTCGAGTACATGCGTTTTCTTGATTCGCTCGGCGTTCCCTACACTCGGCTCGTCGTACCCGACGTGCCTCACTCGGCGGTCGGTATTTACGAGAAGCAAGGTTTGGAAATCATGCGATTTCATGCCGCTAATTTCGCCAGATAGCCGTTTTGTGAAATAAATATTTAGAGAAGTCAACGAAATAAACCTTTGTGCGAGGCTTACGGTTTGAAATCGGGCAATCCAATATGAATGTCGACATCGCGGCGAAATTTCGCGACAATCTCGCCGACTTGCTTCACGATTAGCAAAACTTTCCCTTGCAAGGTGACCGAACGAAGATGCTTGACCAAAAACAGGAATCGAAGCTAGCCAATTCGAACAACAATTTGAGCTCAGAGCTGCTGGCGTCATTGCCGGAGGAGATTCGTCGTCACTTGTATTTCACGCTCGGTCATTTCAGCGATAAGATCGACTCGCACTATTACTACCAAGCGCTTGCCAATGCGATCCGTGATCGTGTGACGACGCATTGGCGAACGACCCGCAAGCGATTCGCGGAAAGCACGAACCGCAAGGTGCATTACTTCTCGTTGGAGTTCTTGTTAGGGCGGTCGCTCAACAATGCGATTCAGAACTTGGGGCTCGACGAAGAGAGTCGCCGAGCGCTTCACGCCTATGGATTGAAGCTGGAAGATATCGAAGAGGCCGAGCCCGATGCTGGACTTGGCAACGGTGGTCTAGGCCGGTTGGCGGCGTGCTTCCTTGACAGTTGCGCAAACTTGGAACTGCCCGTCGTGGGTTACGGAATTCGTTACGAGTTCGGCATGTTCCATCAAACGATCAAAGACGGTCGCCAAGTTGAAGGCCCCGATCACTGGCTTCGTGATGGCAATCCGTGGGAAATTGAGCGTCCCGAGGATACTCGCACGATCAAGTTCTACGGCCACACTCGTCGCGGTTTGGACGAAAATGGCAAGTCGTTCACCAAGTGGGTTGGGACTCATGACCTGTTGGCGGTTCCCTATGACATGCCGATCCCTGGCTACAAGAACGAAACAGTCAACACGCTGCGTTTGTGGAAAGCTGCGGCGACCGACGTGTTTAACTTGGAAGAGTTCAATTCCGGCAACTATCCCGATGCAGTCGTTCAAAAGAACAACGCCGAACAAATTTCGATGGTGTTGTACCCCAACGATGCCAGCGAAAACGGTAAAGAACTACGGCTGAAACAACAGTACTTTCTGGTCTCGTCCAGCTTGCAAGACGTACTTGCGAAATGGGTCGAACAGCACGGCGAGGACTTCACCAAGTTTGGCGAGCTGAACTGTTTTCAGCTGAACGATACTCACCCGGCATCGGCCGTTCCTGAACTGATGCGTCTGTTAATGGATGAGCACGGTTTGTCATGGGACGAGGCTTGGAAGATCACGTCGAACTGCATGGCGTACACGAACCACACGTTGCTGCCCGAAGCACTCGAGCGATGGTCGGTGGGATTGTTCAGCCGATTGTTGCCACGGTTGTTGGAAATCATCTTCGAAATCAACGAACGCTTTTTGGCGGACGTTGCCAAGCAGTATCCCGGCGATATGGAATTGCGTCGGCGAGTGTCGTTGGTCGAAGAAGGCGATCATCCGCACATCCGGATGGCTTATCTATCCATCGTCGGTAGTTTTTCGGTCAACGGTGTGGCTGCCCTGCATACTGAATTGTTGAAGAGTGGTTTGTTCTCGGACTTCTATGCCATGTGGCCCAAGAAGTTCAACAACAAGACCAATGGCGTGACCCAGCGACGTTGGTTGTCACACTGCAACCCGGAACTTCGTGATCTGCTTTACGAAACGATCGGAACCGAATGGGAATCGAATCTCGAGCAAATGAGCAAGCTGTTGCCGCTCGCCGACGACGCGGCTTTCCAAGCGAAGTGGGCCGCGGTCAAGTTAAAGAACAAGAAACGTTTGGCCGATTACGTGCTATCCAATACCGGCGTAACTTTTGACCCCAACGCGATGTTCGATGTCCAAGTCAAACGGATTCACGAATACAAGCGTCAACTGTTAAATGTCTTGCACGTTGTGCATTTGTACGATCGCATTCGTCGTGGCGATACCAGCGGCATGGTGCCACGATGTGTTTTGATTGGCGGCAAGGCGGCCCCTGGCTATCACGTCGCTAAGCTGATCGTCAAATTGATCAACAACGTCGCCAGCGTTGTCAATTCGGATCCGAAGACGAAGGACATGTTGAAGTTGGTGTTCTTCCCCAACTATCGCGTGTCGTCGATGGAAATCATCTGTCCCGGCACTGAATTGTCAGAACAAATTTCGACGGCCGGCAAAGAGGCGTCCGGTACCGGTAACATGAAGTTCATGATGAATGGCGCTCTGACGATCGGAACGCTCGATGGTGCGAACATTGAAATTCGCGAACAAGCCGGCGAAGACAATTTCTTTTTGTTTGGCATGGATGCGGCCGGTGTGGTCGAGGCCAAAAAGAGTTACAACCCTGATGCTATCATTGCGGGTGACGATGACATCCGGCGTGTGATGGAATTGATCGAAGGCGGACACTTCAACGAGGCAGAGCCTGGTATCTTTGAATTGTTGACAAAGGGACTTCGGAATCCACAGGACCAGTGGCTAACCATCGGCGATTTCCGAAGCTACATCGATGCACAAGTCGAAGCAGAAGCAGCATACGCAGATCAAAAGAAGTGGAATCGCATGAGCATCATCAATTCGGCGACGAGCGGATGGTTTTCCAGCGATCGAACGATCCAGCAGTACGCTGACGAAATTTGGAACGCGAAACCATTGCGAGACGGAAAGGCCTAAAACAACGATGCGTTTTCCAAGATCTTCTGGCGTTCTTTGTCACATCACCAGCCTGCCTGGTGAGTTTGGCATCGGCGACCTGGGGCCCGAAGCTTTTGCATTCGTCGATTTTTTGCAAGCTGCCGGCCAAGGCATCTGGCAACTCTTGCCGCTTGTCCCACCATCGGCCTGCAATTCGCCCTACAGTGGGTATTCGGCGTTTGCTGGAAACCCGTTGTTGATCAGTCCGCAGGCGTTGGTCGAGGACGGTTTGTTGGCACCGTCCGACATCAATCCGCCGGACGGTTTGACCGCCGACCCGTCCAAGGTTGATTACGAAGCGGTGATCGCATTCAAGCGATCGGTGCTGCGGAAAGCGTTTGACAATTTTCAAGCAAGCGACCACCCGTTACTGCAAGTGGCGTTGGATCAATTCGTTGCCGGTGCGCCTTGGTTAGACGAGTTCGCACGGTTCGAAGCGTTGATGGATCACTTCGAGCACTCGGATTGGACTCAGTGGCCAATCGAGTTGGTGCGCCGCTTCTCGGATGCGATCGATAGTTGGGACTTGAAACTCAGAACCGAAATTGAGTTTTCTGAGTTTCAGCAGTTCATCTTCGATCGCCAATGGAAACGTTTGAAGAAATACGCCGGCGAGCGCGATGTGCTGATGTACGGCGACATGCCGATCTTTGTGGCACACGACAGTGCGGATGTTTGGGCGAACCAAGACTTGTTTGCGCTCGACATGTTTGGCAAGCCAACGCTGGTTGCTGGCGTTCCGCCGGACTACTTTAGTAAGACAGGCCAGTTGTGGGGCAATCCGCAGTATCGATGGGACGTTCTAGAGTCAACGGACTATTCCTGGTGGACGGCTCGTTTCCGCGGCGCGCTACAGCAATTTGACTTGCTTCGCGTCGACCACTTCCGTGGTTTTGAAGCCTATTGGGAAGTGCCGGCGAAAGCAAAGACTGCGGTCAGCGGTCGCTGGGTGACCGGCCCGGGCGCCAAGCCGTTCAATGCCGCTCGCACTAAATTGGGTGAGTTGCCGATCATTGCCGAGGACTTGGGAATGATCACCGAAGCGGTTCACGAACTTCGCGACGAACTCGGTTTCCCAGGGATGCGAGTTTTTCAGTTCGGTTTTGATAACGAAGACGACGACTTCCACCGCCCGTGTACCTATACCGAACGATCGGTCGCGTACACCGGCACGCATGACAATGATACGTTGATGGGGTGGTACCGAAATCGTCATCCAAATCCCAATGCTCCTGATCCGTTGGATTCGGTCGTTACTGGTGACGAGGACGTTCATTGGCAGATGATCGATTCGGTTTATCAATCGGCTTCTGATACCGCGATCGTTCCAATTCAGGATTTCTTGGGCCTTGGTAATGACGCCCGCATGAATATGCCTGGCGAAGCGAACGGCAATTGGGCGTGGCGTTTCCAGTCGGGCGTGCTGACGGACGAAATCGCAAGCCGTATGCGAGCGATGACGGAATCGAGCAACCGGATGGCCAAGCAACCGGCGGCTACCTGATTGGCCGGCGGCTAGACCGCTTGGCCAAACATCACGCTGAGCCCGGTCATCAATCGGTGCCAGTCGTTGATCAGTTCGGCAACGTCGAATGACCCGGCGTCGGATCGGCCTTCGCCGCGGGTGCTGATTTTGATTTGGCTGTCCATCGTCAATAACGCCTCCATCGTTAGGTGGGCGCGGCGATCGTTCTCGCACAGTTCCATGTCGCTGTAGATCCAAATGTGGTCGCCCATGACATGGTCGACTAACTTTGTCGCGGCTTCAAATGCGTTCTCAGCGGCGATCACGATCGAACGAGTACCCGATTGAGCGTAGAATTTGGACATCTTAAAACTTTCCGTGTTTGTGAGATTCGGGGGGCGGAGACTGTCGCGATCAAGGTTGTTTCCAAGCACCGTTTGCTTGCCCTCGACAGGAATCATGATCGGGGTGACCATTGACACGTCTGGTCCAGAGCCGACCAAGCTGGATAAAACCCTTTTAGAAACACGTTTTTTGCTCGGGAGAACCCTCGTTTGATCATCTGGATTGATGCTGATGCAGCGCCAACTGACGTCAAAGAGATCGTTTTTCGGGCGTCCAAACGGTTGGGAATCGAAACCGTTTTGGTGGCCAATCGGCCGGTAACCGCAGCGCCGGGCTACGCGAACGTCCGCAGTGTCACGGTCCGCGAAGGGGCTGACGAAGCCGACCGGTACATCGTCATCACTTCCGACCCCGGTGACTTGGCGATCACGGCGGATGTGCCGCTGGCTGGTCTATTGGTCGAAAAGGGATTGTTCGTGATCGATCCGCGCGGCGAAGAGTACTCGCACGATACAATCGCGTCTCGCTTGTCCATTCGAAACTTCATGGACGACCTGCGCGGCGAAGGGATGACCGTCGGATACACGTCGCCGTACAGTCCGAGCGACAAGAAGGCGTTTGCATCGACCTTTGATCGATTGCTGACCAAGGCCATTCGCAAGGCCGAGCGCAAACAAGCGACCGAAACAAAGCCCAGCGAATGAACCAAACCGACGCAAAAACGCAAGCCGAAGAAGACGCCGAAGATCGCCTCGCAACGGCGTACCACGAAGCCGGCCATGCCGTGATGGCAATTCTGTTGGACCGGCCGATCCAGAAAGTGACGATTGAGCCTGCCAAAATGATTGCTGGTGGTCTGCGACTGGGCGCTTGCCAGTTGCAAAAGAAACGGGCCCGAGGTTCGCATGATTGGCTAGAAGATGAAGTCTTGATTCTGTTTGCCGGCATGGTGGCAGAATCCCACTTCACAGGAAAATACTGCGTCGTGGGTGCGTCGGACGACCTGCGTTCGATCAACCGGTTGATACGATCACGCCCGGGCAGCGAACGACAACTGCAACGAATCCAAAGACGCTTTCTTGACAAAGCCGAGCATATTTTGCGAGATGATGGCCATGCGGCGGCAGTCCGGATGATCGCGGATGAACTTGTTGAAAAAACAACCATCAGTGGTCGTGCCGTACGACACTTTTTAGACCAAGCGATCAAACAAGCACCCTGAGAAATCACCATGGCCACGAAGAAATCAGCCGACATGAATTTGGTCGCCGTTACCGCTGCGATCGCCAGCGAGATTGGGGCAAACCCGAAACAGGTAGCCGCAGCGATCGAGTTGCTGCAGGACGGCAACACGATCCCGTTCATCGCCCGCTATCGCAAAGAAGTGACCGGCGGTCTGGACGAGATCGCGTTGCGAGCGATCGAGGACTTGTTGGAAAAAGCAACGGCGCTAGCGGCACGCAAGGCAACCGTGCTGAACACGATTGACGGTCTAGGATTGTTGACCGCGGCGCTGTCCAAACAAATTGAATCCTGCGAAGACCTAACGACACTCGAGGCTATCTATCTGCCGTTCAAACCCAAACGTCGTACGCGCGCCACGATTGCAAAAGAACGCGGCCTGCAACCGCTAGCCGATCTGTTGCTTAGCCAAAAGAAAATCGGCCAATCGAAAAACGATGTGCTTGCCAAGTTCATCGACGCGGCCAAGGAAGTTCCGGATGCCGAGGCTGCGTTGCAAGGTGCGATGGACATCGTTGCCGAAGCTTGGTCCGAAGATGTTGAAATCAAGACTTGGATGAACGACCAGGCAAGCAGGCATGGGCGAATCACGTCGCAAGTCAAACGTGGCAAAAAAGACGCTGCGGCCGAGAAGTTTGAACTGTACACCGATCATCAAGAGTCGGCGTCACGGATTCCCTCGCACCGCTTGCTGGCGATGCTGCGTGGCGAAGCCGAAGGCATGTTGAAAGTCGGCGTTGCCTTGGACGATGACGATATGCTGCGCCGAGTCAAGCCAAAGCTGATTCACAACCGTGACTTTGAATTCCACGACGCGCTGGTGAAAGCGGCTGAAGACTGTTACACGCGTTTGCTGTTGCCGGCGACGGGAAACACAGTGCTGCAGTCGCTGAAAGAAAAGGCCGACGAGGAAGCGATCAACGTGTTCGGCAAGAACCTACGAGAACTATTGATGGCCGCGCCCGCGGGGCCCCGTGTCACGATCGGAATTGATCCTGGATTTCGCACCGGTTGCAAGGTCGCAGTAATCGATGCGACGGGCAAGTACTTGGCCAATCGCACGATCTATCCGACCGCGCCAAAGAACGACACCGAGGGCGCGTCGAAGACGCTGATGGAAATGATCCAGAAGCATGGCGTGGAATTGATCGCCATCGGCAACGGTACTGCGTCGCGAGAAACTGATGCTTTTGTGGGTGAGGTGATTAAGAAAAACAAGTTGCCAATCACCAAGGTCATGGTCAGCGAAGCTGGCGCGTCGATCTATTCGGCGAGCGAACTTGCTGGCAAAGAGTTTCCCGATTTGGACATCACGGTACGAGGCGCGATTAGCATCGCCCGTCGGCTGCAAGATCCATTGGCGGAACTGGTCAAGTCGGATCCGAAATCGATCGGTGTGGGGCAATACCAACACGATGTCAACCAAACGAAGTTGCGAAAGTGTTTGGATCGGACCGTCGAATCGTGTGTGAACCAGGTTGGCGTTGATTTGAACATGGCCAGCGTCCCATTGTTGTCGCATGTCGCCGGGATTGGTCCCAAGCTTGCCGAGAACATTGTCGAGTACCGTGACGCCAACGGTCGGTTCCGCAATCGCAGCGAATTGACCAAGGTCGCCAAGCTGGGCAAAAAAGCGTTTGAGCAAGCGGCTGGATTTCTGCGGATTCGAGGCGGCGACCAGCCACTGGATGAATCGGCGGTTCACCCCGAGTGTTATTCGGTCGTATCGACGATGGCTAAAAAACTGGGCGCCGATGCAAAATCGCTGGTTGGGAACGCGACGCTTAGTCAAAAGATTCGTCCCGAAGATTTTGTCAACGATCGTTTCGGTGTCCCGACCATCACGGACATCATCAGTGAACTTGCCAAGCCAGGTCGCGATCCGCGCAGCGAGTTCCGTGCGGTCAAGTTTGACGACAAGGTCAACGACATGAAGGATCTAAAGAACGGGATGATCTTGGAAGGTGTGATCACCAACGTGACTCACTTTGGCGCCTTCGTCGATTTAGGCGTTCATCAAGATGGTCTGATTCATATTTCACAACTCGCTGACAAGTACGTCAGTGACCCCAGCGACGTGGTTGCGGTCGGCGACGTGGTGAAGGTGAAGGTCATGGAGGTGGACATGGCTCGCAAACGAATTGCAGTGACTCGCAAGTTCTAGTCGAGTCAAACAATTAACGAATCTGATTCATCGCCTGGTGGTGATGCCGATTGTGCGGATTGTCCGTGCGGTTTGCTACACGACGCAGGCGATTTCTTTTCACTCTTTCGAGGTTTTTATGGATCCTCGATTCGGGGTTGCCGAGCGCTCCTGGGCTGACGCCGGCTGCAGAAAAAATCGAACCAACGGTACAATCGCTACCACCGAAGGGGGAATGATTCGATTTTCAGTGGTGAACGGCTGTTTCGCGGTTTCGGTGGTCTAGGATCTTGATGACGTGTGGGTAGACCTTGCGGAGAGTGCAGTTTTTGCAGTCTTCGATACATTGCCTTGCCCCGTAATTTATCAACACTGCCTACGGGAAATTGACTGTGAATCGGATCGTTAAGTTTGTATGGACGTCGGCGATGGTGCTGACGACGGCTGGTGTGTCATACGCCGGTGACTGCGGCTGTTCGTCTTGCCTCGGTGGTAGCGGAGCCTGTAGCGGTGGCATCGGAATGTCATCCGATAGTGGAATGATCATCGACGGTTCATCGATGGGTGGTTCGTCAGTGGTGTCGGGCGATGCCTGTGCACCGACGGTTAGCTATGAACCTCGAACCGTGACACGTTCACAGTACGTGACGGAAACACGCGAAGTGCCGTACACCACGCACCAACGCGAAACTCGCACTCGCATGCGAACGGTTACTAAACGAGTCGCCCGCGTTGAAACTCGCCAACAAACTTACACCGTCAATGTTCCTACGACTCAGACTCGTACCGAGAACTACGACGTTCAGATTTCGGTCCCGTACACCGAAGAAGTGCCCTACACGGTTCAAGTCCCCGTGACGACTCAGGTCGCTCAGCCCTATCAAGTCTCGGTGCCTTACACCGAACAAGTCGCTCAGACGTACACCGTTCAAGTACCTCGCACCGAACAAGTCGAACAGAGTTACGCCGTTAGCGTTCCTTATACTGAAACGCAAACGCAAGACTACACCGTCAGCGTTCCGTACACTGAACAAGTCGAACAGGCCTACACCGTTCAGATTCCGGTTCGACGGACTCGCGAAGAAACGTACACCGTTGCGGTTCCTTACACCGATCAAATCGAGCAGTCGTACACGGTTCAGGTTCCGGTAACTTCAAGCCGAACCGAAACGTATCAAGTTTCCGTTCCCTACACCGAAACTTTGACGCAAACCTACAGCGTTCAAGTTCCCTACACTGAAACAGCGACGCAAGTCTACGACGTTCAAGTTCCTTACACCGAAACGATCGAGCAACCTTACACCGTAACGGTTCCTTTCACCGAACAAGTCTCGCAAAACTATAGCGTGCAAGTTCCTTACACCGAGCATGTGGCCCAGAACTACCAAGTTCAAGTTCCTGAGACGCAAACTCACACTGCTTACCGAACGATCAAGCATTGCGTTCCTGTAACGACGATGAAGACCGTCACGCGTGACATGGGCAGCTATCAATGTGTTGCGACGGTAGTCGCTGCAACGCCCGTCGCACCCGTCAAGTCGTGCTTGTCGCGCGGGCGTGGTTTGATCGGTGGATTGCTGAGCGGACTGGGGTGTGGGTGCAGCAATTGCTGTGCTGATCCTTGTGCTGACCCATGTGCCGATCCTTGTGCAAGCGGTGTCGTTGGCGATGCCTGTTGTCCGACGATCGTTTATCGCAAAGTCTACGTTCCAAACCTGGTTTGCGAACAAGTTCCAGTGACGACCTACCAAACGCAAACGTCGCAAGAGCCTTACACCTACACGACGACTAGCTACACCTGCGAAACTCGTACTCGTATGGTTCCTGTGACTCGCTGTCGTACCGAAATCCGTACTCGCACGATCAACGTGACGAAGTACAACACGGAAACTCGCAGTCGTTCGATTCCGGTCACTCGCTGCCGAACCGAACAACGCACTCGCCAGTACAACGTGACCAAGTACCGCACCGAAACTCGCAGTCGCGAAGTTCCAGTGACACGGACTCGTTTGGAAACTCGTACTCGCGAAGTTCCTGTAGTGACGATGAACACCGAAACCCGCAGTCGCATGGTTCCGGTCGCACGTACTCGTACCGAAACGCGTACTCGTACGATCCCTTACACCGAGTTCACCACCGAAAGCCGAACTCGCATGGTTCCGGTTCAACGCTTTCGTCAAGAAACACGGACTCGTCAGTATCAAGTCACCAAGTGCCGCACCGAGACTCGCTCGCGTATGGTTCCCGTGACGACAATGTCGACCGAGACACGTACTCGTATGGTTCCCGTTACTCGTTCTCGTTTGGAAACCCGCACTCGCATGGTTCCGCATACGACGATGACGACCGAAACGCGTACTCGTACCGTTAATCGCACTCGTACCGAAACTCAAACTCGAAGTCGCCAAGTCAACTTCACGGTTTGTGTTCCTGAGCAACGCGTCCGCAACTACAACGTCACCGTCTATGACAACGTGACCGAGCAGATTCCGGAAACATACACCGTTTGCGTGCCGGTTCAAGCAAGTCGCACCGTCCAAGTTCGCGTTTGCCGACCCGTGACCGAAACGATTCAAGTTCCGGTTTACAGCTACGGCAGTTCGATGATGTCGTCCGGCCCTGCCATCGAAAGCGAAAGCTTTGGCGGTTCGGGGTTTGGCGAATCGATCATCAGCGAAGGCAGCCACAGCCACGGTGCTGTGATGGAAACGGGGGCTGGTTGCACCAACTGCAACTAGTTTCCCAGTAAAGCTCAATTCTCCGCGTCTTGTTGACGTTGGAAAAAACGAAAGCCTCGGCGTCGCAAGATGCCGAGGCTTTTCCGTCGGATAGTACAGCTTACTTCTTACGATACGCTTCGCGGTCCTTCGCGTAGGTAGCCGCATCCGGTATCTCGACGGTATCCGGATTGGCTTCTTCCATCAATCGTTTCAGCAGCGGTCGGCACCACCCACAGCCCGTGCCAGCGCCGTAGCAATCCGACAGTTGGCTGGCCACGGTCGGTCGGTTGACGCGAATGTACTGAATCACTTTGCGCCGCGAGACGTGAAAGCAGAGGCACAATTCTTGGTCTTCACTGTTCATCCGCTTGCGCCGTCGGTGATCAGCCACGTTGCGATGCGGCACGCGTCTAAATAGTCGGCAATCATCAACCGTTCGTCAGCCGTGTGGATGTTGCTTTGTCCGCATCCCAAGGTGACCGCTTCGATGCCGTGCAGGAATAACCAGTTTGCGTCGAGTCCACCGTTGGAAACTTCTGTGAACGGCGTGCGGCCAAAGTGCCGCACGGCAACCATGGCGGCTTCGATCGAAGGATGATCGTCGGCGAGTTTGAATGAGTCGTAGTCAACGTTGGAATCGAATTCGACACTGCCGGGACGTCCATCATCCGTCGTGACGGCGGCGGCGGCCCGTTCGAATGCTTCACGGATTTCACGAACGATTCGAGTTCGCATTTCGGAATCGTGGCTTCGTGCTTCGGCTCGCAAGGTGACTTCGGGGGTGATCACGTTGGTGGCTTCGCCGCCTTGAATCAGGCCAACGTTTGCCGTGCCGACGCCGCAATCTTGAACGACTTTGCCCAGCCAGCCGCGCGCGTCCAGGTCGGCGATCGCTCTGGCAGCCATCACGATCGTGCTAGCACCCTTTTCAGGTGCTACTCCGGCGTGCGATGGAATGCCAGTCAGCTTGATGGACATCCGCTCGCCGCCGATCGCGCCGATGGTCAGTTTCTCAACCGAGCCGCCATCGAAATTGAAGGCGCGGTCGACTTTGCCGATGATGGCCTTGTCGATGTTCTTGGCGCCGTGCAGACCAATTTCTTCTTGAATCAAGAAACTGATCACCGCGGGCGGGAAGTTTTCGTCGCCACGCGCCATTCGCTCGATGATCGCGGTCATGATCGCACTACAACCGGCACGGTCGTCGGCTCCCAGGCCAGTCGCGACGCTGCTGCGGACCTCGTCTCCATCGATCACCGGTTGGCTGCCAACGCAGATGGGAACGGTATCCATGTGAGCGGAAAGCAGCGTTCGGGTGCCGTCCCCGTTGCCGGGAAGCGTCACAATCAGATTGCCACAGTCACCGGGTAGTTTGGTTCGCGTGTTGGCGTCGTCGAACTGGATTTGCGACGCATCGACGCCAGCATCCTGCAACCGTTTGACGATTGCAGCAGCAACGGCCCCCTCTTGGCCGCTTTTGCCGGGGATCTGGGTGATGGCCATAAATCGATCCAGAGCGGCCTGGGCGTCGATTTCGTTGGGTTTCGCAGCTTCGTTCTTTGGGTTGGGCACGTTACACTCGGTGAGAACAGGTGATGTGACAATTGCTTGCTCAATCATCACCGTTTCCCGCCGCTATCTCAACACCGCCAAATTTCTCGTGAACCTGCCCGTCATCGATTCGAATGCTTCCGCTAAGCCTGTGGCCGCCCAGCCGGCCGATCCTCGGCGTCACTTGTTGGACGTTTCGCTTGACGAATTGAAGGATTGGTTGGTCAGCAACGGCCAGCCCGGCTTTCGTGCCAAGCAGATTGTCCACTGGGTGTTTCAACGCCGCGTCAGCAATTTTTCGCAGATGAGCGACCTGCCCAAAGCGTTACGAGAGAAACTGGACGAGGCATTTCGCATTTGGGTGACCGGTGAAGCAGCTTTGGTGACGTCATCCGACGGGACCGACAAGTTGCTGGTTCGATTGCCCGATGGTGGCGAAGTCGAGTGCGTGTTGCTGCGAGACGGAGTCCGTCGCAGCATCTGTGTTAGCAGCCAGGTTGGTTGTGCGATGGGCTGCGTGTTTTGTGCCAGCGGGCTCGATGGCGTCGATCGAAATTTGACGATGGGCGAGATTCTGGAACAGATGCTTCGTTTGCAGGCCCGACTCGATGAAGGTGAACGGCTCAGCCATATCGTGATGATGGGCATGGGCGAACCGCTTGCCAACTTGAACAACGTGCTTGGCGCATTGGACGTTGCTCGCAGCAAAGATGGGTTGGCGATCAGCCCACGTCGAATCACGATCAGCACGGTCGGATTGCCGCCTGCGATCGATCGACTGGCTCGCGCCGAGGTGCCCTACAACTTGGCGGTCAGTTTGCATGCGCCAAACGATGAACTGCGTGACCAACTGGTGCCGGTCAACCGAAAGATTGGCGTGCAAGCGGTTTTGGATGCGGCCGATCGTTACTTTGAATCCTGTGGCCGCCGCTTGACGTTCGAATACGTTTTGTTGGGTGGCCTGAATGACTCGGACGACGAGGCTCGGCAGCTGGCCTCGCTGTTGCGCAAGCGAACGGCGATGTTGAATGTGATTCCGTACAATCCGGTCGAAGGTCTACCGTACAAAACGCCAACCAAGAGAGCGATCGATAATTTCCGCTCGATCCTTGAAAACGGCGGCGTGAATGTTCAGTTCCGTCAACGCAAGGGTGGCGAAATTGATGCTGCGTGCGGGCAACTCCGTCGCAACCGAGACTCTATCAAGACGCAAAACATAGGAACGCAACATGGCAGTTGAAATCGACATCGAGTATGCGGGCAATCTTCGCTGTGACGCCGTTCACGGTCCTAGCGGAATGAAGCTGCATACCGACGCGCCCACGGACAATGGCGGACTGGGTTCGTCGTTTTCACCAACCGATTTGGTCGCCACGGCGCTAGGCAGTTGTGTGATGACCATTCTAGGCTTGGTGGCTCAGCGCCACGAACTTGACCTGACGGGAACTCGTGTCCACGTCGAAAAGGAAATGGTCGCTGATCCGGTCCGCCGAATTGGTTCGCTGCGGACGGTTGTGACCGTTCCGGCGGGTGTTTTGATTGACCAAGCGATGCGGACGCGTTTAGAAACCGCTGCTCGGAAGTGTCCCGTCCACCAAAGTCTGCACACCGACATCGATGCACCCATCGATTTTGTTTACGCGTAGTTTCGGTCTTTGGGTTCGACTGCCACGAGAGGCGAGCGAGATCGCGATTCTTAGATTCTCTTCAGCACGAACACCGCGTCGGTAAGATCGTTGTCGAATTCGCGTTGTTCGTCGATTTCGTAGTCGAAGTCGTAGATGCCCTCGATCGCCAGCACGTCGGACACCTTCGCGAGCAGTTTTTTTGCCTGGGTGGGCGTGTAAATGCGTAGCGGAAACTCGCTGCGGATCTTTTCGACTTTGCCGTTTCGTTTGACGGCTTTGACGGACACTCGCAGCAGTTCTTGGCGTTTTTTGCGATCGAAATCCATCACTCGCAGTGTGACGCTGACGTTCGTCCCGCCATGACTGGCTCGCCAGCGCTCGGTGCATTCGGGGTCGGCATCCATCGGGATCAAGTGAAAACCCAAGATGTAGATCCCACCGACTCGCAGGTTGGCCGCGACGCTGCGCAGGTGTTTTTCGGCAGCGGCTTCGTCCAGTAAGTGACGAAAGGTGTTGAATGTGCAAAACGTTGCATCGAATGGCTCGTCGAAATTCATTTCCGTCATGTCGCCAAGCACGTAGGTGCCCGGCAACTTTCGACGCTTCATCCGGTCGCGCAGGTATTTCAGCATCGGTTTGCTGAGGTCCAGTCCGGTGACGTCATAGCCCTTGGCCGCCATCCCGACGACTAATCGGCCGCTGCCGCAGCCCGGTTCGAGCAGTCGTTTGACTTTACCGTCGGCAAACTTGTCGAATGCTTGTTCAAAGAACGCGACCTCGGCATCCGTTTCGTCGCGGAAGACCATGTCAAAGTACTGCGGGTGGTCGTACCAGGTTGCCATAGGGAAAGCAGGGATTCGAATTTTGAGGTTTAAGGAATCGGCAACATTACTGGAGTGCGCGTCGGCCTTCGCCCGCCTGTTTCCAGGTTGCAATCGCGGCATCCGACACTGAGGTTCCGCGTAGGTCAAGCCGTTTGAGATTCGGCAATCGTGAAAGATGCTGTTCCAGTCCCACGTCCGTCACTTTCGTGGCTCGCAATCGGATCACTTCTAAACCGGTCAGCAACGCCAGTTTGTCGAGTCCGTCGTCGCTGACTTGCGAGTCGTTCAGATCGAGCTCGCGAAGGTTGGCCATTCCCTCGATGTAGTCGAGTGTTTGGTCGGTGACGTCGGCGTTCGCCATTTGCAGGACTGTCGTTTCGGGATGTTGAGCCAGTATCGCATAGCTATCCCGATCCCAGCCCGTCAAAGTGATGTGCTTTTCACCTTGCACCAATTTGACACGCGGGCCGAGATCGACGTCACCGATCCGCGTGTAAATCGCTGGTGTGACGACCGCGGCAAAGCCCATCGCCATCATGACGAGTGGCCATTTCAATCGGCCCCAGTGTCCCAAAACAAAGTGTCCCGACACAAACATGACCAGCAACCACGCCAGTCCGGCCAGCATCAGGATTAGCCCGGAATAAAAGAGAAGCTCGGTCGCCAAGTACATGCGTCGAATTGCCGTCGGAAAATAGAAAATTGCGCGGGGGCAGCAGCAGTGCTAGGATAACCTCGGCACTAACGCGAAGAACATCACCAGCGGAGAACCCCGTGAACTATCAAGCCCTTGCGTGGATCTACAGTATCGCAACTCTCCTCGGCTTCGTCTTTACCTTAGGCGTAGTCGTTTTCATTGTGAGCAAGGTGAAGGATCAGTCCGCTGCGAAGACCTATGCGATTACCGGATTCGGAATGCAACTGTTCATTACCGTGCTTACCGCGATATCGCCGATCATGATGGGGCAAATGTTGACGGCCGAGTCGATGGCGATGGGCATCGGATGGATGAATCTTGGTGCCGCGATTCTCAGCATGATCGCAACTTGCTTCATCGTTGCCGCGATTGTGGTTGGCCGGGGGGCACCGGCAGCGCATGAACCGATTACCGCGGACCTCGCACGACCCGAAACCGGGAATCCCTACCAGCCTTGATCGTTGCTAAGATACGGTTTGTCCAAACTTGATTGCCCAATACGAATAGACCGACTACTCCGATGCAAACCTTCTTTTCTTTTCACCGGTTCACGTTTCTGATAGCTGCTTTGGCATGCTTGACGGCTGTTTCCTGTTCGGGCCCCAAACGTGGTCCCAGCGCCGTTGATGCGGATGCCGAAACGGAATTCACGACGACGGATTCAGGCCTGAAGTATCGAATTTTGCGCAAGGGATCGGGCGAAAAGCCCATCGCAACCAACCGGGTGACGGTCGATTACTCAGGCTGGCTCGATAATGGCCAGATTTTCGATTCGTCCTACAACCGCAACGAGTCGACCACGTTCTTGCTGACCCAAGTGATCCCTGGTTGGACTGAGGGACTGCAATATGTCAGCAAGGGTGGGATGATCGAGCTCGAAATACCGTCCAACTTGGGCTATGGACCGGGTGGAACACCAGGAATTCCGCCCAATTCGACTTTGCACTTCAAAGTCGAACTGCACGAAATTCGCTGATGCTGCAGTGGCTTTGTGTTCACCTGCCTGGCGTTGCTTTAGACCGTGATTGACACCGAAACCAGCGTCCTTATGCTTTCGGCACTGATTCAAGAGCCATTTTACGACGAACTTCATGTTTCACCCCCGAGGCCTCCATGGGTTCGGGGGTTTTTTCGTATTCCTGCTTTTCCCGTGATTTTCCATCACCAAGTCTCGCCAAAAACAGTCTCGCCAAAAACAGATTGCGACCATGACCGATCGAACGATTCAGATCTACGACACGACCCTCCGCGACGGTTCGCAGGGCGAAGGCGTCAGTTTTTCGTTGCAGGACAAGTTGAACATCGCCCGTCGCTTGGCAGAAATCGGTATCGACTTCATCGAGGGCGGCTACCCGTTGTCGAACGAGAAGGACGTGGCTTTCTTTCAACAGATTCGCAAGGACAACCTTGGTGATACTAAAGTGTGCGCGTTCGGAATGACTCGGCGTCGCTCGATGAAGGCTGCAGACGACCCCGGCATGAAGGCCTTGGTTGCCGCAGAAACACCTTGCATCACTTTGGTTGGCAAGACGTGGGACTATCACGCGACTGATGTATTGAACGTGACGCTGGACGAAAACCTGGCGATGATTGGCGAGAGCGCTGAATTTCTCGGCCGTGGGGCTGAAGTGATCTACGATGCCGAACACTTTTTCGACGGCTACAACGCTAACCCTAAGTACGCAATTGAAACGTTGCGAGCCGCTGCGGCGGCAGGCGCAAAGTACATGGTGTTGTGCGATACCAACGGTGGAACGTTGCCTGAACAGGTTGCCGAGATTACTCGTGCGGCGATTGAGGGAACGAAAGACTACGGCGTTCAGATTGGTATCCACACTCACAACGACGGCGAGCTTGCGGTTGCCAATTCGCTGGCGGCCGTCGACGCAGGTGCCACGCAAGTGCAAGGCACGATCAACGGCATTGGCGAGCGTTGTGGCAACGCAGACTTGATTTCTGTGATGGCCAACTTGGCACTGAAGAAAAAGGGTTACCGAGTGCTGGGCGGTCGCGACATGAAGCATCTGACCGAGCTGAGTCGATATGTCTACGAGACCGCCAATTTGCAATGGCGTGGCGGACAACCCTTTGTCGGTCAAAGTGCGTTTGCGCACAAAGGCGGCATGCACGTTCATGCAATCAACAAAGCATCCAAGACATACGAGCACATCGACCCGGCACTGGTCGGCAACGAACGTCGGATTTTGGTCAGCGAGTTGTCCGGTCGCAGCAATATTGTGGCAGTCGCGACCGAGCACAACATTCAAAATGACCGAGTTTTGATGGACAAAATCTTGGCCGAAGTGGTGCGGCTAGAGAACAAGGGATATCAGTTCGAAAACGCTGGCGCATCCTTCGATTTGCTGATCAAAAAGGTGTCTGACACCTTTACGCCGCACTTTACGCCGATCAAGTATCGTGTCGTGGCCGGTGATCGTGATTCGGTCGAAGGGAGCGTGTTCGCCGAGGCGATCATCAAGTTGAAAGTCGGCGACGAATTATGGTTCGACGCCGCCGAAGGGCATGGACCAGTCAACGCGCTCGACGCTGGTCTACGCAAGGCACTCTCGGGTGCATTCCCGTGTCTGCACGACATGCGATTGATCGACTACAAGGTTCGGGTTGTTGATTCCGGCGCCGGAACAGCGGCATCGATCCGAGTGAATATTGAAAGCGGCGACGAAAACGAGACATGGGGCACGATTGGCGTCAGCGACAATATCATCGCAGCAAGTTGGCAAGCTTTGACCGATGCGGTGGAGTACAAGCTGCATAAGACGTAACGTTTCTAGCACTTCCCAGATTGATTTTTACGGCCAAACCGAATCGTTCTCAGACAGGAGTCTGGGAGCCAGAAGTATCCTCTATCAATTTTGATTCACGATGAACGACGACTCGACGATTCCAACTCGCTTTGAACACTCCGAAGCAGCCGACCGAATTGCTGCTCAGTGGGATCTCGCTAAGTGCGCCCACGCAGAGGTCAATCCGAACAAGAAACCGTTCACGATCGTGATCCCACCGCCAAACGTCACCGGCGCACTGCACCTGGGACACGGACTGAACAACACGCTGCAGGACATGGTGGTTCGGACCAAGCGAATGCAGGGCTACGAAGCGTTGTGGATGCCGGGGACTGATCATGCCGGGATTGCTACGCAAGCGGTTGTTGAACGGCGTCTGAAGGAAAACGAAAACCTGACACGGCATGATCTTGGCCGCGAAGAATTGGTCAAACGCATTTGGGCATGGAAGGACCAGTACGAAAAACGCATTCTCGGCCAACTGAAGCGAATGGGATGCAGTTGCGACTGGGAACGCGTTCGATTCACGCTGGATGATCGTTGTGCGACCGCTGTCCGCGCGACATTTTTTGATCTGTTTGGCAAGCAGCTGATTTACCGCGGCAAACGATTGGTCAACTGGGATACGTTCCTGCAAACGGCGGTATCGAATGATGAAGTCGAGAATGTGACTCGCAAGGGACACTTCTATCACTTCTTTTACAACGTGATCGATCCTCAGGCAGGTGAACCCACACAAATCGAGATCGCCACGACACGGCCGGAAACGATGTTGGGCGATACGGCGGTGGCGGTGCACCCGGATCCCGAGCGCGCCTTCGACAAGGTTGCCGCTGAATTGCAATCGAAGTTCACCGAAGCGACGGCAAAAGAGCAGCCGATTGTGCAAAAGCAGATCGACGAACTTGCTGCGCGTCGCGAAGCGATGTTGCCCGGGCTGATCGTGCTGCGCGACATGGCGGCCGCTGGCCGGATGCTGCAGTTGCCACTGGTTGATCGACCGATTCCGTTGGTGTCGGATATTTGGGCCAAGCCGGAACTAGGCACCGGGTGTGTGAAGATCACGCCGGCGCACGATCCCAATGACTATGAAGTGGGCAAGCGAGTTGGTTTGCCGATGATCAACATTCTTAACCCCGACGGAACGCTGAACGCAGAAGCTGGCCAGTTCGAAGGATTGACCATTCCGAAGGCTCGGATCGCGGTTGTCGCCGCACTCGACGAACTTGGCTTGCTCGGTGACATCGAAGATCGCGACATTGAATTGCCACACAGCGATCGCAGCAAGACACCGATCGAACCGTACTTGGCGGATCAGTGGTTCGTCAAAATGGACGAATTAGCCGAATCGGCGATGGAGCGAGTCCGAAATGAAGAGGTCCAAATTTTCCCGGAACGTTATCGCAAGAGCTATCTGGATTGGTTGAGCGAAAAACGGGATTGGCCTGTCAGCCGACAACTGTGGTGGGGACACCAAATCCCGATCTGGTCCAAGACCGGTTTGTCCGACGCCGAACTGAAAACAACGGTCGCAAAAATCGTGGAAGTGATTGGCGATGCTGCGGATACGGCGAGCTACCAAGTTGACACCGCCGACGATGGAACGCGCGGTGTGTTTGTTTGTTTGAAATTCGAAGGCGATGCGAGAGAGGCCGCGATCGAGGCGCTCGGACTCGAACGTGATCCGGATGTTTTGGACACATGGTTTTCGTCGGCGTTGTGGCCGCACAGCACGCTCGGTTGGCCAGAGAAAACACCGGAACTTGAATACTTCTATCCCACCGATACGTTGATTACGTCGCGCGACATCATCACCCTGTGGGTTGCCCGGATGGTGTTGATGAGCTGGAACAACTTGGGCGTGGTTCCGTTCAAGGAAGTGTTCATTCACCCCAAAATTCTGGACGGTCTCGGCGAGACGATGTCCAAGAGCAAGGGGAACGGCGTCGACCCCAATGATATCGTTGATAAGTTCGGTCCTGACGCACTGCGTTACGGATTGGCTCGTTTGGCAACCGACACGCAAGACGTTCGCATGCCGGTCCAGTACGAATGCCCGGCCTGCGAAAAACTGATCGATCAAACGAAAAAGAATCGCTCGTTGCCGAAGATGGCTTGCCCGGCATGCAAGGCAGAATTCTCGACTCAGTGGGCGGAAACCGAAGCGGATAAGGCATTGCCGAAGGGCGCCGTGGTTAGCGAGCGATTTGAAACGGCTCGTAACTTCGTGAACAAGCTGTGGAACGCGGCTCGTTTTGTGATGATGAATATGGACGGATACAAGCCGCAAGCGATTGACGTCGCAAAGTTGCCGCTCGAAGACCGTTGGTTGTTGAGCCGATTGTCGACCGTGACATCACAGGTGACCGAAGGCATCGAGAAGTACCGGTTCGCGGAAGTCACGCGTGTGCTGTACGACTTTGCGTGGGATGAGTTCTGTAGCTTCTATGTCGAAATCGCAAAGCCTCGTTTAGCCGACGATGATCAGCGCGAGTTGACGCAGTCCGTGATGGCGTACGGACTCGATACGCTGTTGCGTTTACTGCATCCCACGATGCCGTTTGTGACCGAATCGATCTGGGGCTATCTGAACGAACTGGCGCCCGAGCGTGGGCTTACTGAGACGACGAAGGCTGGCCCGTTTGTGATGACGGCTGCGTGGCCTGAAGCGATTGCAGAACACCACGATGAATCGATTGAACGTCAGTTCGCCGAGTTCCAAGAAGTCGTTGGTGCAATTCGCAAGATCCGTGCTAGCCAGAACATCGCACCACGCGAAACGTTGCCGGTTGCGATCCGGTGCAGTCCATCGTCAACCGAATTGTTGTCGCCGATGCGAACGTATCTGGAAGGCTTGGCGGGTGCCGAAGTGGTCGAGCTTGGACCGGATGCCAAGCCGTTTGAAACCGATGGGCCACTTTCGATTCCATCGATTGACGTTGACGTTCATGTGGACTTGGAAAAGTTCATCGACGTTGAGGCAGAACTGGCCAGGTTGGAAAAACTGCACGGCAATTTGATCAAGCAGATCACCGGAAAGCAACAGAAGCTCAACAACGAGAGTTTCGTGTCGCGAGCTCCGGACGAAGTCGTGCAAGCCGAACGTGACAGTTTGTCGGACTTGTCCAAGCAGCGAGAATCCGTCGAAGGTGACATCGCAAGGCTTCGTAAGAAATCGAGCTAACGCGTCAATCGGGTCGGTGGGGGCTGCGGAGCAGGGTAGACGCGATCCGCGGTTCTTACCAATCCGCTAGTGGACCGGTACTGTGCTGGGTCACGTGTTGGTATTGCTTGTCGCAGAACTCGTCCGTCATTCCGGCGAGGTACTCGCCGACGACTTTTTTGATGGGCGACCGTTCGGCGCGGACACGAAAACGCAGCGGCAGACGGCCAGGATTTTCCGTAAGCAGATCAAAAAGCGTTCGCAGTCGGTTGCCGGCGGCGTCACGGACCGGGATCAGTCGTTTGTGGCGATACACGGCATCGAATAGAAAGGCTTCCAGTTCGCTACGTTCGCTGCCCACCAAGTCACTGTGCCGGAGACGTAAACCTGCGTGGCAAACTTCTCCTGATCGATGGCCTTCATAAGGACGCAGTTGTTCGATCGCAACTTGCAACAAATCGCTGACTTGCAAATCGATCAATTCGTGAACGAGCAACTGTCGTAACTGTGTCGTTGGCAACATGCCATGCTTGGTACGGATCGATTCGAGCGCTCGGCGAACCACGGCGAGTTCCGACAGTTCGTCAATCGACAACAGACCCATTTGTAAGGCGTCGTCCATGTCGTGCGCATCGTAGGCAATTGAGTCCGCCAGATCGACGATTTGGACTTCCAGAATCGGCGCACGTCCGACGGCTGCTTCGGCTTTGTGGGCTCGCGTGTCTTGGCCAGCCAAGGTTTCTCGCGACAGATTTAGGCCGCTAAACTGGCTGTATCGTTGTTCCAATTCTTGGACAATCACAAGGGCGAAACCGTTGTGCGAAAACCCACCAACGGATTCCATCGCTTCGCTCAAGACATCTTCGCCACAGTGCCCGAACGGCGGATGGCCGACGTCATGCATCAAAGCTAGAGCCTCGGTAAGATCTTCGTTCAGACGCAGCACTCGAGCGATCGTTCTAGCCACCGACGTGACTTCCAACGTGTGGGTCAAACGTGTGCGGTGGTAGATGCCCATTTCGCCGGTGAAGACTTGCATTTTGCCGCTCAGTCGCCGAAACGCGCTGCTGTGCAGGATTCGGTCTCGGTCACGAGCAAACGGGCCGCGGTAAGAGTGGATTGGCTCGTCATAGATTCGCCCTTCGCTGTCACGGCTGTGCATCGCATACGACGCTAGCAACAAGTGTTCGCGATCGGCGAAGCGTCGCAGGTCGATCATCGGCTGAATTTCCGCCTGTTCCAACGGTCGCCTCGGGGTGTCATGTTAGGTGCTGAATCGGCCATCGCCGGAATAGGCCGTTTTGGAAGTCTAGGTCGTGGAAAGAAGCTGGGATGTGAATATTCCCAGGCTCCTACTATTCCTACGATCGTACCACCCGGCTTCAAAAACGCCCACACTGAAAACGCCCTACCAACAGGACTACGCCGCCTTGTCCGCAGCGATCGAAATTCGTGGCGCTCGCGTCCACAACCTGCAAAGTGTCGATATCGACATTCCTCGAGACGCGGTAACCGTGATCACTGGCGTGTCGGGCAGCGGCAAGAGCTCGCTGGCGTTTGATACGCTTTATGCCGAGGGCCAGCGGCAATACATCGACAGTCTTTCCGCGTATGCACGTCAGTTTTTGGACCAGATCCCGCGTCCCGACGTTGATTCGATCGACGGGCTGGCACCGACGCTTGCGATCGACCAAAAAGCTGGTAATTCCGGCGCTCGCAGCACCGTCGCTACGGTCACCGAGATCTATGACTATCTCCGGCTGCTGTTCGCACGCGTCGGCACGCCACACTGCAGCAACTGTGGCAGTGCGATCGCCCAACAGTCGGCGGACAACATTCGCGAAACGTTATTGGCGATGCCAGAGAAAACGAAACTGGTTTTGATGGCGCCGATGGTGCGCGGCCGCCGCGGTGAACATCGCGAAGTGCTCGAAACGATTCAGAAGTCCGGGCTAGTCCGGGCTCGCGTCGACGGCGAAATGTATCTGCTCGAAGACATTCCACCGTTGGCGGTCCGTAAAAATCACTCGATCGAAGCAGTCATCGATCGGCTGGTCATTCGCGAAGGTATCGAGTCGCGGTTGCATGATTCGGTCGATTTGGCTTTGCGATTGGGCGAAGGCTTGATGTCAGCGTTAGTCCAGAAGCCTGGGACGGACGAGACCGAAACGATTTTTAGCACATCGATGGCCTGTGTCGAATGTGGTGCCAGTTTCGAAGAACTGGAACCGCGGACGTTCAGTTTCAACAGCCCCTACGGCGCCTGCCCAACCTGCGACGGGCTTGGCACCATGGGCGAGGGCGAAAACACTGACATGTGTCAGTCGTGCGAAGGATCAAGGCTGCGTCCGGAAGCCCGCCGAGTCACGATCGGTGGTCTGTCGATCGATCGCCTGACGGCCATGTCGCTTTGCGACGCAAAGGATTGGATGGATCAAGTCGTCCAACACACGTCGGCGCTGCACGCGAAAGTTGCCGATCCGATTGTTCGCGAAGTGACGCGGCGACTTGAGTTTCTGATGCGAGTCGGCGTCACTTATCTGACTCTCGATCGGGCCGCCGATTCGTTAAGCGGTGGTGAATTGCAACGCGTCCGTTTGGCGACCAGTATCGGCAGCGGTTTGGTCGGTGTTTGTTATGTCTTGGACGAGCCATCGATCGGTTTGCATCCTGCCGACCACAATCGATTGATCGACTGCATTCGACAATTGCAAACTCAGGGCAACACAGTCGTCATCGTCGAACACGACGAAGCGACGATGCGGCATGCTGACTTTCTAGTCGACATCGGTCCTGGTGCGGGGAAACACGGCGGAAAAATCATCAGTCAGGGAACACCCGACGAAGTCGCGTCCGATCCCAACAGCCTCACCGGCGCCTACTTGCTGGGCACTCGCTCGGTACCGATTCCGAAGACTCGGCGGGAACCTAAAGACTGGCTAACGATCACGGATGTGACGACTCACAATCTGAAAAAGGTCACTGCCGAGTTTCCTCTGGGAATGTTGGTCGGAATTAGCGGCGTGTCGGGCAGCGGCAAGAGTTCGCTGGTCAACGATACGTTGTATCCGGCACTCGCGAAAAAGTTGGGATTGGTGTCGGTAAAGCCAGGCCCGTTCAAAAGTCTGCGCGGCGCAACCAAGATCGACAAACTAATTCCCATTGATCAAGCACCGATCGGCCGTAGTCCACGTAGTTGCCCGGCCACGTACGCAGGTGTGCTCGACGAGGTGCGAAAGGTGTTCGCCAAGACCCGCGAAGCCAAGACGCGAGGCTTTTCGACCAGTCGGTTTAGTTTCAATTCAAAAGAAGGACAGTGCGAGCTTTGCAAGGGGCATGGCGTCGAGCGAATCTCGATGAACTTCTTGAGCGATCTGTTCGTCACGTGCACGCGATGTGGTGGAAAACGTTTCAATCGACAAACATTGCAAGTGCGTTTCAAAGGTGCCAGCGTGGCGGACGTCTTAGAAATGTCGATTGATGGCGCGGCCGAGTTCTTTGAAAACGTCCCCAAGATTCATCGACAACTCGTGTCACTGCAAGACGTTGGACTCGGTTACGTGCATCTTGGTCAAGCCAGCACGACGCTTAGCGGTGGCGAAGCCCAGCGGATCAAATTGGGGACGGAACTTGCAAGAGTATCGACCGGTAAAACACTCTATTTGCTGGACGAGCCAACCACTGGGCTTCACTTTTCGGACGTCGAGCGATTGGTCGGAGTATTGCAGCGGTTGGTCGACGCGGGCAACACGGTGCTGGTGATTGAGCACAATTTCGATCTGCTGGCCGCTTGCGACTGGATTGTTGATCTGGGGCCCGAGGGTGGCGATGGTGGTGGAGAAATTTTGGCTGCTGGCACGCCTGAAACGGTTGCGAAAACGAAGAATAATGCGACTGGAAAATACTTGGCCCAAACGTTGAAGGCGGGAAACAGGAAGTGATGGTTCGCAACCCTTCGCTGTCGCCCGATAAGCCGTACTTGGTGGTCCGCGAGCGCGAGCCCGATGGGGATGGTGGTCTGGCCAATGTCTTGACGGTGTTCTTGACGGCGTCGGAGTGTCCGATCGGATGCTCGATGTGCGACCTGTGGAAGAACACATTGAAAACACCAACGCCCTCCGGTGCAATCGTTCGTCAGCTTGATTCGGCGATCGGTGATTCGAAACCCGCTGGATGGATCAAGCTGTACAACAGCGGCAACTTTTTTGATCGACGCAGTATTCCTCCGACTGATTATTCGTCGATTGCCAAGCGTGTTGCCGGTTATGAACGTGTGATTGTCGAGAATCATCCCAAGATTGGGCGTCGCCGGCTAATGGAGTTTCGCGACTTAATCGACGCATCCTTGGAGGTCGCCGTTGGATTGGAAACCGTCCAACCGCGGTGGCTCGGTCGGCTGGGCAAACAGATGTCGCGCGGTGACTTTGATGCTTACGCGAATTGGCTTGCCAAGGAACGAGTTGACTTACGTGTGTTTTTAATCGTGGGCGTGCCTGGGATCGGCCAGCATGAGGCGATTCGCTGGGCAAGGTTATCAGTGCGACATGCCATTCACGCCGGAGCACGGCACGTCAGCTTGATTCCTGCGCGAGAGGGATACGGTTGGAACGGTCAGTCGGGCGAATTACCAGCGCTCGCCCCGTCAATGCTGGCGAACCTTTTGAGCGAATCGGTCGCAGATGCCAAAGGTCGTGCTTGTGTCACGATGGATCTTTGGGATCAGGATCCCGATTGCGATGAAGTTGTATGGATGAACGAAATGAATTTGAATCAAAGGGCATGGCGGCTATGAACGAAATCGATGTCGCCGTCATCGGTTCCGGGTTTTCGGGATCGATACTTGCTCGGGTGTTGGCATCAAAAGGGATGACGGTCGCGATGATCGATCCTCAGATGCATCCACGCTTTGCGATCGGTGAATCTTCGACGCCGATCGCGGATGCGATACTGCGGAGGCTGGGGACGCGATACGGACTGAAGGACTTGATTTCGTTGTCGACCTGGGGAAGTTGGCAGTGGGATCATGCTGATTTGGATTGCGGTCGCAAACGAGGCTTCAGTTATTTTGCTCATCCAAAAGGTCAACCGTTTTCGGAATCGCATATTGGCGAGCGAAGTTTATTGGCCGCTGCCAGTCCTGAGGACGATGTGGCGGATACCCATTGGTTTCGCGCCGATGTGGATCACTACCTTTGTCAGCAAGCGACCACAGAAGGCGTCGCCTTGGCAGCTGGTTTTTCAGTGGCATCGATTGAAAGCTCCGGCGACCAGTGGGTGTTGCAATTGTCAGGGCCCGATGACAGTCCTAAGCAATTGACGATGCGGGCACGATGGGTGATTGATGCGTCAGGGCAATCTGCTGCGCTGGCAAGATTGTTGGGTGCCCGCGATATGGCGGATCGTTTGCAAACTCAAACGCACAGTACCTTCACGCACTTTCATGGTGTGCCTAGCTGGCAAGAAACTCTGCAAGCCAGTGGGATCGACGGTTCCGAGCCGTTCAATTGCGATGATGCCGCCCAGCATCATTTATTAGGCAATGGCTGGATGTGGATGCTGCGATTTGTCAGCGGAATAACAAGCGTTGGTTACACGACAACCGTAGGGCGACCTCTCGAATGGTCGGGATACCCGTCGATCGAAGCGATGATGAAACCTGCGTGGTTGGTTCGTCCCGGAGTTGGATGGCAGCAAACTGATCGACTGCAGCGATGGTTTGATCCCATTTGCGCCGAGCGTGCGATCATGTTGCCGACCGCGGCGCTAACGATGGATCCGCTGCATAGCACAGGAATCGCTCATGCGCTTGCCGGTGTGGAACGGGTGGCGGGCATCATCTTAGATGATCACTCGGCGAACGATTACGCCACCAGTTTTCATCGCGAAACGATGTTGCTGGACCGATTGGTTAGTACTGCCTACGACGTGATGGATGACTTTCCGCGATTCACCGCAGCATGCATGTTGTATTTTGCCGGTGCCATTGCCTGCGAAGAACGGTTGCAAAAAGGCGAGACACCGACGGCATTGTGGAACGCCGACGATCCGCTGTTTGTCGCGGCAACGGACAATGCGTGTGCAATGATCGCCGATCGCTCGAACGACAAATATGAAACGCAAGTTCGTGAAACCATTGCGCCGTGGAACACGGCTGGCTTGATGGATCCCGCAGTCAACAACCGTTATGCGTATACGGCGACCAAGTAGACGCCGATCGATCGCATGCTTGAGATGTTGGCCGGGCTTCGGAAGACGCTGGATTGTGGGAATGATCTTGCTTTGAAGCTGCAGATTCGGCTATCGGGGACTGAAAGAAGCTCAAATTCGCCTTTCAGGACTCGCTCGCGATGCACTCGTCACGACGTCGAACAACCACTGCTATGCTCATTCTGCTCCTCACCCTAGGGATCCTGTGGGGGACTCCGGTGACGGCCGAGGATGACGCAACGTTCCAACCCTACACGGTTTACGTCGCTCAGGAAGAATCACACGCTCGATGTGGTCCGTCGGCCGACGCCTATCGGACTGACGAACTTCGTCATGGGCAAGCGTTAGAGGTCTACTTCGAAGCCAAAGACGGGTGGTTGGGCATTCGTCCGCCGGAGTCTGCGTTTTGTTGGATTCCCGCCGAAACCGTCAAGCTTGATGCCAGCGGCGACAACGGTCTGGTGATCGAAGACCATACTGTTGCTTGGATTGGAACCCATCTGGGGCGTGCTCGTTCCTACAAATGGCAAGTTCAATTGGCCGAAGGTGAACCGGTTGCCGTGATCGGCAAGAGTGAGCGTGAAGGGCCCGATGGACCTCAATTGTGGTACCGCATCGTGCCACCGTCGGGCGAATTCCGTTGGGTTCACCGTGATCAAGTTGTCACCAATAGCGAAGAACTGATCGCCTCACTTGATCGTGAAGTACCTCGCGAAGAAATCATGTTTGCCGAAGCTGGGCCCACTTCGCCTCGCAATTCGATCGAAAGCACATCGCGCCAAAGATCGGGAATCCGAGATCCTCGTTCGCAAGTCGGGGCCAACACAAAACCGCAATCGGTGCCGACGTCTCGGCCTGCGTCGCGATCGTCGGTAGCAGACACCAAGCCGGTGTCGAGTCGTCGCGTGATTGATGAACCGGAACTGGTTCAGGCATCGGGACAATCCGTTTTGGATAATGCGGCCTATGACAATGGTGTTGAAATGATGCCAATCGGCAGTGGGCTGAAGGAGTCTTGGCAAGCGAACCAAATACGCCGCACGACGGATCAGCCACTTGGGTCGATTCAGCAGTCTGGATCGGGTGAGGATCTTGCTGCGTTGCATTCGCCGCCCAGCCTTTCCACGGGGACATCAAACGATGCGTCATCGGTCGAACCAACCAAACGCAAGGGGCTGATTGCATCCGTCGCTTTCTTGGGGCGTCCGAAGTTGGGGCCGATTGGTGCTGAGCAAAACGCGACGCAAATCGAACCTGCATCCGAAGATAGTTGGGTGTCCGGAATCGGTCGACGGATCGCTGCTGCGACGACGACCGAACCACCAATGGCTCCCCAGACTCAGGCCGCGTCGATGCAAGCGTTTGCATCGCCAAGTGAGCCCGTGCAGTCACCTGCAACGCTTGGTGCGCCGTCGCCTGTCATGCAAGTTTCGGGATCGTTGCCGATGCCGGCTCAACAGTTATCGCCGGCTGCCTCTGGATGGGCTCCGTCGAACGGGATGGCACCTGCGGTGGTAGCACCGATATTGAACCAAGTGAACGCGAAGCCAATGAACGTGGTTTCATCGCAGCGTATTGAACAAATTCGCCAGGAAGCCAGCGGCGCCGATATTGATACGCTGACTCTTCTTTTGTCGCGGCTGATGTCCGCACAGGCGTCGGGTTTGGAAACGGAACCGGTCGCTGCTGCGGCTCGTCAGTTGGTTGGTACCGCAAATGATACAGCGATCGCGACTCGCGCGAGAAAGTTGGCCGAGCGAGCCGACCAATACGCTCGCCTAGCAAACCGCCGCGACGGCAACGCAATGATCCGCAACCAAGGCGACTTGATGTTGGCCGACGCCCAGACGCCTGAGATCGATTCGCTGGAAATTCCGTCGGGGTTGGGGACGATCGCTTCTGCCATTGGGCTGGGAGCACCGCAGGCCCCCTCGGCGTCGGAAGCTGTACCCGCCTTCAGCGGCCAATTGGTCCAAGTCTACTCGGCCCGTCCAAACAGCCCCCCGTTTGCGTTGACCGACAATACGGGACGAACGGTTGCCTATGTGACACCGATTCCGGGAGTGAATCTGCGAACTCATTTGAACAGCCACGTCAATGTGATTGGAACGGCAGGCTACCTGCCGGGCTTAAATATGCCTCATGTCTTGGCGTCCCAGGCCGTTCGAACCCCTCAATAACCGCTAAATCGCGATCCAGGTCGCGGTTTGGGATCTGGATTGACCGACTCCGGCGGGGTACGATTTCGGCATGAGCATCGAAGAAATCAAACACCGCCGACAGCAGCTTCGGAACTTGGTTGTGATGGCGTTTGCCGACGGCCAGTTGGGTGAACGCGAAGTCCACTTGGTGGCAGACCGTTGTGCTGAACTTGGCCTGGATGAGTACGACCTGCAGAAGGCCGTCGAGTTCGGTTTAGGCGACGACGCGGCTCTCGAGCTGCCCCAGTCCACGGCTGCCCGAGAAGAACTTCTTTGCGACATGATTCGAATGATGGCTGCCGACGGCCACTTGGATGAAAGCGAAAAGCGATTGTTCGCTTTGGCGGCTGCAAAAATGTCGATTTCGACAACAGATGTCCAACGGTTGATCGACCAAACGCTTAGGTCGTGAGCAATAAGTTGGCTCGAATTCTGATTACCTCTGGTCCTACCCGTCAGTACCTTGACCCGGTTCGCTACATCACCAATGCATCGAGCGGCCGGATGGGTGCGGCCCTGGCGGCTGCGGTGCTGAAGCTTGGCCACGAAGTCGTGATCGTTTCGGGACCGGTGGCGGTCGAGTATCCCGGCGCCGCGACCGTCATTCCAGTCCTCACCACCGATGAAATGTTGCTGGCCGCGACGGAAACTTTCAAGACGTGCGACGGCGCAATCGGTGCCGCAGCGCCATGCGACTACATGCCTCGCGAAATTCAAACCCAGAAAATTTCAAAGACGGGCAAGCCGCTAACTATCGAATTGGTCGAGACAGCCGACGTCGTGGCAACTCTCGGCCAAAGCAAACGTGATGGCCAGTGGGTCGTTGGTTTCGCACTCGAAACCGAAGACCGACACTTTCGCGCGATCGTCAAATTGGAACGCAAGCACTGTGACCTGATGGTCAGCAATGGCCCCGCCGCGATTGACGCGGAAACGAACGAGGTCGAATTGCTTGACTCGAATGGGATCGTGATCGAGGCGATTCATGGAACCAAAGAACACGTCGCCGACCGACTACTCGCGCAAATCGACGATCGCTTAATTCATCAATCTTCAAAACCTAAAACCTAATAACGATTCTCGTGGACCTATCTGTTTCGCTCGGCCGCTTGCAACTGAAAAATCCGATCATGGTGGCGTCAGGGACGTTCGGATATGCGCGTGAAATGGAGGGCATCGTCGACGTGCCTCGGCTTGGCGCGGTGTTGCCCAAAACGATCACCGCCGAACCGCGGATCGGTAACGCCCCGTGGCGTACGGTCGAAACAACCGCCGGGCTCTTGAATGCAATCGGGCTTGATAATGACGGCGTTGATACATTCATTGAACATCACTTGCCGTATTTGACTTCGCTGGGCACGTCGATCGTGGTTAGCGTTGCCGGTCGCACGGAAGACGATTTTGTTCAGTTGGCTCGGCGCGTTGGCGAGTATAAGGGCGTAGCGGCGATCGAATTGAATCTGTCGTGTCCGAACGTCAGCGGAGGAATTGACTTTGGCACCAACGCCGAATCATGTCGCAGCGTCGTCGCGGCTGCTCGCAAGGCAACTCAAGTCCCGATCTTGGCCAAGTTGACGCCGAACGTCACTCGCATTGCCGACATCGCTAGAGGTGCTGCCGACGGTGGCGCCGACGCGGTTTGCTTGATCAACACGGTTCTTGGGATGGCCGTCGATTGGCGAAAAAGAAAGACAATGCTGGGCAACGGCATGGGCGGTTTGAGTGGTCCGGCGATCAAGCCGATCGCGCTTCGCTGTGTGCATCAAGTCGCCTCGGCAGTCGACATTCCGATCATCGGCATCGGAGGCATCGCAACGATCGATGATGTGATGCAGTTCTTGGTGACGGGCGCCAGTGCGGTTCAGATTGGAACGGCAAATTACTATGACCCGACGGTTTCGACACGGTTGATCGACGAATTGCCCGCCGCGCTGGCCGAGATCGGCGCTGCCAGCGTCGGCGAGTGCGTCCGAACGCTGGGCAAGTAGAACGCCATGACTTCATTATCCGCATCCGATGTTTCGACGATTGTCCACTTGGCTGATCACATGCGCGAAATGCGATTGCGGGCCCAAGCGATGAAGGCTTCATTTGAAACTGGACAGCGTGGATTCTTTACGCCAACCGAAGATGATCAGGTCGTGCAATTGTGGGTTTCGTACCACATGGCGCGAGCGGCACTGCTCGAGACATTGCATTCGATTCGCACGACCGCAGGAAAAGCAAGCGAAGAGAACGCCGCCGAATTCTCGCTCGCCTATGCTGCCGCGCTGATCCTGATCGACGCAGCACGAACGCTTCGAGATTTGTATTCCGACGACCTGTTGGTGCGACGGAAACTGAACGAATCAAATTCAATGTATGGAATCGAACAGGGAAGTTTCGACATGATCCAGTTGTCACTGACCAATCCGGTCAATGCGATTGGTGTACGACAAGCCGACCAGTTCTACACAGACCATGCCGAGCTGTTTTCACGATTGGCCGGCGAGGATGCGAAGGTCGCGTCTGTGGTTTCACTGATTGATCGACTACGAGACCGAGTTTCCATTGGGCCCACTCGTTATTTGAAGGCTCGTGCCAAAGAACTTCGCCACGATGCTCGTGATCGAATCGTGACCCAAAGTTTTGGTCGTGCCGTCTATGCGATCCAAGAATGGGGTTCGCGATTGGTCAGCAGCTTTTCTATTAAACCTGGTCACATCGCACGATTGCCGGATCACGTCGTCAGCGCCATGTCGAACTTGTTGAAACCAGGCGACGTATTTGTGACTCGCAAAGATGCAGCGGTCACAAATTATTTCTTGCCGGGATTCTGGCCACATGCCGCGATGTACGTCGGCAGCGATAGCGTCGTCGAATCGTTAAAGGACGGTGTTCGGGTGCGGACTATGGATTCGCCGCTCGGCAACGACGCCGTAGCGCTGATTCGACCCTCGTTGGAAACCGGGCTGATCGATCGAGCGATCCTTCGAGCCCACTCGCACGTTGGTAAACCCTACGATTTTGATTTCGATTTCACTCGTGCCGACCGTATGGTGTGTACAGAAGTCGTCTATCGAAGCTATGAGGGCTTGGGCGGCGTCAAGTTCGAACTTAAGAAACGAGCCGGACGCCAAACGTTGTCTGCCGAAGATTTGCTGGAATTAGCAGTCGCCGATCGGTTCTTTCGTCCAATTGCGGTCTACTGTGCTCGGCATGGCGACATGCTTTTAACCGGAAATGCAGCATCAAATGTCCTGAATCAAACCGTCGCTGCGCTCAGAAACAACTTGTAAATCCACTCGAAACGTTTGCTTCCGAATATGAATGTGCTTGATCGAATTGACCGAATCGTGCGTCCGATTGCGATTCCTAACCTGACCATAACATTGGTCGGGTGCCAGTTCGTGTTTTGGGTTCTGTCTTTGGTCGATCCGACGATGATTGAACGTGGGAAACTGGTTTGGGATTTGGTGATTGCCGGCGAGGTATGGCGGCTAGGAACATTTTTACTAATCGCGCCGACATCAAATCCGATCTTTGCAGTTTTCTACTTCTATATCTTCTACATGATGGGGACCGCGCTCGAACAACAGTGGGGGAACATTCGATACTGTTCGTTCATCTATGTCGGAATTCTTCTGAGCCTGATCGCGGCCGGAATTGCTCACGACCAAGCTGTGACCGGTTTCTTTTTAGAGGCCACGGTTTTCTTGGCCTTTGCAACCTACAATCCGAACTTTGAGTTCCTGTTGTTCTTTGTATTGCCCGTTAAAATCAAGTACTTGGCATGGCTGCAAGCTGCTGTATATGTTCTGACGTTCATCGCCGCGCCAATGGCTGGGAAGATGTTGGTACTGGCGTCGGTCGGAAACTACCTGCTGTTCTTCGGCCGCGGGCTATTCGGCAAAGGTGCAAATTTCCATCGCCAATTGACGTGGAAAAAGAAGCAGACCGCCCAGGCAAAGGTTCCTCGTCACGTCTGCCATGTCTGTAAAATCGATAGCAACACGCACCCCAAAATGGAATTTCGATACTGCAGCCAATGCGACGGTCACTTCGCGTATTGCGAAGAACATCTTAGAGACCACCCGCACGTGAACAAGAACGCGAAAGGGTAGCGTTTCCATCGAAACTTGGTTGGCGTAGCGGAACTCGCCAAGAGTTTTGACGCTTTGAGTTGCGCCAAGTCGATTGTTCTCGAAATCGAGTCAGGCGCCGGCGATTTGCCAGGTCTTGATCGCCTCGATTGGCGATATCAGCATGATCACGTTCAGCAGCAAGCAGTCGCGGATCGCGATTAGCATTACCACTTCGACGAACATAAAAAACAGCAACGCCCGAATCGGACGCACGCGCGAAGCAATACCATAGCCAAGTAAACATGCGACGACATCGAAGAGCGAATTGCCGATGGAGTCGCCGTAGTAGTCGAGCGAGAACGTGGCCTCGCGATACCGATTAATAATCATGGAAGAATTCTCCAAGATTTCCCAGCCGGCTTCGATGACTGTTGCGATCGTCCACCTTGCGCTAGCAGGAATCCGCTTGATCCTAGTGAGCACAGCAAAGAAGATGACGCCATGCAACACGTGAGTGAAAAAGTAAGGGTCGATCAAGTGCTGTGAAGCATGCGAGGACCAAATGTCCCATGCCCAAGGAATCGGACTCCCACAGGCACACCACCATGTTCGCCCCATCGAACGCAGGATCACAACCATCAAGGCGACCACGATCGCGACGCTGGCGAAAGAGCGCAGCGGCAGAGATTGGTGCAAAGATTGGGGAGATTTCACTCTAAAAATCGTCCGTCGTTAGTCGAACACTGACGACTGAGTGCTTTTCAGGTCCAGGCCGATACTTGATGTAGGTGGTTGCGACAATCGTACCATCAGGCAGCAATTCGATTCCTGGATATCCGCAGTCGTTGACTCGCTTGGCATGGGAATGCAGCAACTTGATTCGAGTCTCACCGGGTCGAGCGTTCTTGATGTCGTCGTAGGTGCCAACCCAAGCCACAAAATGTCCTTTGGTTGGACTGTCCAATGCGACATCGCGAAACGCGATGAACCAGCGGCCATCTGGTAGTTGCACGCCGGCATGTCGGTCGCCCGTCAATTCCCATGATGTCTCGATTGGCGTCGTCCAGTGCTCGCCTTCGTCTTTCGAGAACATCATCAAGCTATTTCCGGTGTGCGTGTTCTCTCGCATCAGGCAACAAAGTTCCCTGCCGTCCGGCGACCGAAACGCAAACGGTTCACAAGGGTTTTTCTGGCCAACTTCAGCGACCACCTTGGGCTGGGACCAAGTCACGCCGCCATCATCCGTGATCGTTTGAAAGACACCGAGCGGCGGTTGGTCCTCTCCATCTTTTCCGTTGTGGTACATCCCCAAATAGCGACCGTCGGTCAACTTCACGACGCTGCTGAACGTCATCACGCAGGGGAAACCCAGCGGCGGTTTCTCGGTCCAAGTCTTGCCATTGTCCTCACTGACGATGCTGGGCATTCCAGGTCCGCCTCGTTTGCCAAGGGCCGCCGAGAAAACCCAGATTCGTTCTTTGCCCGCTGGATCGGACATCCGATAAATGCTGGGACAATTTTGATGCCTTGAGTAGCCCGGTGGAAGTGTTTCGTCGATCCGTGTCCAAGTCTTTCCACCGTCGTCGCTACGAGCCATCGGGCCAGCCGATCCGCCGTGGTTGACGCACCAAACGGCCAACATGGTTTTGCCGTCCGCCAACAACTCGGTCGTCGGGTGTCCCTGGTAAGTCTCGGTGGTGCCTTCGGCGATAACAACTTGGCGATCGGTATCGTTAGACAAGTCGAGCAGCGAAACCGAGGGCGGACCAGACCGCGAGCGGCCTTCTTCATCAATGGTTTTCCAGATGGCAGTCAGTTCGGCGACCCTATCGGGCATCGAATCGTATAGGTTCGTGGATTCGGAAAGGTCGGCATGCAAGTCATAGAGTTGACCCTTTGCTTGAACCTCGTTTGAATTCGATCGACTTGGTTTTGAAAATCCACCTGAACCGGCCCCGAGGATCAATTTCCACCTACCGCTTCGAATTGTCTTCAGACCTTTCCCGCTTGAAATCGCCAGGGAATCGCGAGTTGGTTTGTGGTTGCCTTCGAGCAGCGAAAGAAAACTAAAGCTGTCTGGCCCCTCGTCATCACCAAGAGGGACGCCAGCGACGTCGGCAAGTGTTGCCATCACGTCAACAAACGATATTGTCTGGTCGTTGCGAGTGCCGGATTCGACATGGCCTGGCCAGCGAGCGATGAACGGCATTCGGTGACCGCCTTCCCACGCATCCGCCTTCATCCCGCGAAGTCCCCCAACGCTGTCGTGCCCAAAACGCTCGACATCCTCTGCGTACCAGACAGGGCCGTTGTCCGACGAAAAAATGACCAAGGTGTTGTCTCGTATCCCGGCGTCATCAATTGACTTGAGAACCCGGCCGACCATTGAATCGACCATCATTGCAAAATCACCATACATCCCTGCACCGCTTTTGCCGGAAAATTCCTGCGATGGCAACCAAGGCGTGTGGGGTGCTGGATAGGCAAGGTACAAGAACAACGGTTTGTCGCTCGGTCCGCTTGCCGAATGCTGCGTGATCACCGAGACAGCTTCGTCGGTAAATCGTGGCAAGACATCGTGCAGTTCAAGATCTGGCGCAATCCCGCCCGCTCGCCAAAACTCGCCTTGAATCGGTGACCATCCCTCGCTGGCGTTGGCTTCGATTCGATCTGTCGGTGGAGCCACCGCTCGATCGCCTGAGATATAAAAGTAGGGCGGAATATCAGTCGAGGCGCGAATTCCAAAGAACGAGTCAAAGCCGCAGTCTACTGGCCCGCCGGGCAGCCGCTTTTCGTATCCGTCTTCGTTGAAACCCAGGTGCCACTTCCCAACCATCGCTGTCTGATATCCGCGATGTTTCAGCACACTCGCAGTGGTACCTTGACCAGACGTGATCAACGCTTGTTCCGGCCACTTCGAGACGTCTGTTCGAAACGGATACCGTCCCGTCATCAAGCCGTAACGCGACATGTGGCACAACGGACCAGCGGCATGAGCATCCGTGAACCGCATCCCGTCGCGTGCCAGACCATTGATGTTGGGTGTCGCGATCTTTGAATCCGGGTTGAAGCAACTTGCATCGCCGTAACCCATGTCATCAACCAGGATAAACACAACATTCGGCTGGGTCGATGCAAAGGCTAGCGAACCACACCACCAAACCGCTATCAGAAGCGGACCAAGAAGACGCATCATGTGACAAACCCACGTTGAAGGACATACCGTCGCTGCTGATGATGCCGCGATGTCGCACCATCATAGCTGCGCCAACTGGTTCGTTCCAACGCGATGCAAAGGGACGCCGTAAGCCACCGAAGTTCAGGCCTGGAACGCGATTGCTTCAAGCTTACGATCGACACATAAAAAAAGGGCAAGCCTAAGGCTTGCCCTTTAAATGTTGGATACGCAACAGCGTACTAGCTCTTTGCTGCTTCGGCCTTCAACGCCGCGACTCGTTCGTCTGGTGTGCGACGGGTAACGATCTTGTTAACCGTTCCACCGGCAGCCGCGATCTTTTCTTCAGCTGTTTTGCTGAACCGATGAGCCGAAACTTTCAGCTTTTTCGACAATTCGCCATCCCCGAGGATCTTCACTTCGTCGAATGTGCCTTTGGCCAAACCCTTGGTAGCCAATGCTTCCAAAGTGACTTCCTCACCATCGTTGAAACATTCGTTCAAGCGAGCAACATTGACCGCGAAAACAGTCAACGCCCAGCGGTTATTGAAACCACGCTTTGGCACTCGGCGAATCATCGGCATCGCACCACCCTGGAAGGTAGGCTTGCGACTGTAACCGCTGCGGCTCTTGTGGCCGTTGTGACCACGTCCAGCTGTCTTGCCGGTACCACTGCCTGGGCCGCGACCGATCCGCTTGCGAGGACGTTTCTTTAAAATGCCGCGGTGGACATCGTTAAGTTGCATGACAAAACCGATTTAACGTTGATCTGTGTAGATTGAATTTATTACTTAGGCAGTCAATTCTTCGACGGTCAAACCGCGAAGAGCTGCTACTTGGTCAGCCGTTCGCAGCTTCGAGAGCGCGTCGACGGTCGCTTTCACCAAGGTCACAGGGTTATTGGTCCCATATGACTTGGTCAAAATATCGTGAATGCCAGTTGCTTCGCACACGGCACGAACTGCTTGACCGGCGATGATACCGGTACCTGCACCTGCAGGAACCAACAATACCTTCGCGGCGCCGTACTTTCCGACGACTTGGTGAGGAATGCTGCCGTTGACGACTGGAACGTCGATCAAACTGCGGCTGGCCTGCTTTTGTGCTTTTTGGACGCTCGGCGGAACTTCGTTTGCTTTGCCGTAACCATAGCCAACTTTACCGTTGCCGTCACCGACGACGACCATCGCTGCAAAGCTGAAACGTCGACCGCCCTTGACCACCGCTGCACAGCGTTTGATCTTCACGACACGATCGAGCATGCCCTCCGGTACGTTGGATTCTTCTTGCTTTCGCTTGCCGCGTCCGCCGCCACCGCCGCCGCCGCGATTTTGTGATGAATTACTGATAGTATCAATCCTCTTTCAGGACGTTTGATCGTTGTTAGGTTGCGTTAAATCGCGTTGATTAAAACTTAAGTCCGCTTTCGCGAGCTGCTTCAGCGAACGCTTTAACGCGTCCATGATACTTGTTGTGGCCACGATCCATCTTGACCGAGGTGATGCCAGCGGCACTTGCCTTCTCAGCAATCAACTTACCGACGGCTGCAGCCCCGTCACAGTTTCCACCGGACTTTACCGAAACGCCGCTGTCACGCGAACTGGCACTCGCCAGCGTCGTGCCGGAAAGGTCATCGATCAGTTGGGCACCGAAATGCTTTAGCGAACGGTGAATGCAAAGCCGCGGTTGATCCGCCGAACCACGCAGTTTATTGCGAACGTGGTTACGTCGGCGAAGTCGTCTCTTCTGGATCTTTCTGTTCTTATCCATCTTATGTCCGATCGTTTGTGAATCGGCCTAGGCAATGGTTTGTTGTGTGTCCCGTTGATGCAACGAGCCACGTAATTTTGTGTTGTTAAGCAGGTCGTAACGTTACTTCGTCGCGGACTTACCAGCCTTGATCTTGACCTGTTCGCCTTGGTAGCGAACGCCCTTGCCCTTGTAGGGCTCAGGTTTACGTAGCGAACGAATCTCAGCTGCAAATTGGCCGACGGATTGCTTGTCGCAACCTTGAATCACAATGTGTGTTTGATCCGGGCAAGTGACAGTCAGGTCACTTGGGATCTTGCGATGCAGTTCGTTCGCATAACCGACTCGCAATTGAATCATATCGCCTTGAATCGCCGCCAAATAGCCAACGCCGACGATCTCGAGCTTCTTTTCGTACCCCTTGGTGACACCCTCGACCATGTTGGCAAGGACTGCACGGGTAAGACCATGCAACTCGCGTGAAGTTCGCTCGTCGTTTGATCGCTTGACGACCAACTGTTTGCCGTCTTCATCGACCGATACGGACACTTCTGGCCGGTGTTCGAACGACAACTTGCCTTTGGCACCTTCGATTTCGACGGTGCGGCCGGACAACGATACTTTCGCACCGCCCGTGACTTCGACTGGCTTATTTCCAACGCGACTCATGTCTAATGCTTTGTTTCAATCAGGTTTGTTTTGTCTTCGTGTCGTCAGTCGTCGTAACACCGACGACTCATGTGCTTAGGCGATTTCGCAAAGCACTTCGCCGCCGAGATTGTCCCGACGGGCTTCGCGATCACTCAAAACACCACGGCTGGTGCTGATGATGCGAATTCCCAAACCGCCAAGGACTGGCTTCAGCTCCTTGCCACGGCTGTAAAGCCGACGACCAGGAGAGCTGACGCGTTTGATCGTTTGGATCACACGTTCGCCGTTAGGGCCATACTTGAGTTCTAGGCGAAGGGTAGCCGATGGGTTTTCCTCATCGATCTCCTTCCAGTCCCAGATGAAACCTTCGCGTTTTAGCACGTCGGCAATACCGCGTTTGAAGCGGCTGGTCGGAATATCGACGTACGGCTTTTCGACACGCACAGCGTTACGAATCCGGGTCAACATGTCGGCAATTGGATCAGTCATCATAATGTTTGTCAGCTCCCCTGTTGAACCTTATTACCAGCTGGCCTTGCGAACGCCTGGGATCAATCCCATGTTTGCGTTCTCGCGGAAACAGATGCGACACAGCCCGAACTTTCGGTAAACCGATCGAGGACGTCCACAAAATTTGCAACGGTTCTCTTTGCGAGAACTGAACTTCGGCGGACGCTTCGACTTCGCGATTTTCGATTTACTTGCCACAGGGTGACTCAGGTTTCTTGTTACAGGTCCAATGATTGTTTAGTAGAACCGATGGAAGACCCATCGGTTATGCAGCGCCGCTTGCTTTCTTCTCAGCTTTGAACGGCATGCCGAACAAAGTCAAAAGCTCGCGAGCTTCGTCGTTGGTCTTCGCGGACGTCACGATTGTGATATTCATCCCTTGCGGGCGGGTGAACTTATCCGGATTTAACTCCGGGAACACCAATAGTTCGGTCAAACCGAGTGTGTAGTTACCGCGTCCATCGAACGCTTTGCGGTTGATCCCGCGAAAGTCACGTACCCGTGGCAAAACGATCGAAACCAAGCGGTCCATGAACTCGTACATCCGTTGACGACGAATCGTGACCATGCAGCCAATTGGCATGCCTTCACGCAAACGGAAGTTCGCGATCGACTTGCGAGCAAGCGTTGTCACTGGTTTCTGACCAGCGATCTCGGTCATGGCTTCGTAAGCCAAGTCAAGAATCTTCTTGTCACCAATGGCCTGGCCGACGCCCATGTTCAGGGTGATCTTTTCCAGTCTTGGAATCTGGTGAGGATTCTTGTATCCGTTCTTCTCCACCATCGCTTTGCGAATGGTGTCCTCGTAACGGACCTGCATGCGGGGTTTTTCGGACATCGAAATTTCAGTGTTCAGTTATCGGTGTTTTGTTGTTAGCGTTGGAAAATACAACGCCGTAAAACAGTTTTCTCTCAGCCGGTTATCAGCATCAAGAAACCAGATCAGTCTTTCTTCGCGTGCTGTGCTCGTGCCGGGGCGATTTTGCCGAGGCTGTTGCCAGACTTCTTTGCGTATCGTTCTTTGCTGCCGTCGGCGAGGAATCGTACACCAACGCGTGTCTTTCCGCCATCCTTTGGGTCCACCAACATCACGTTGCTGGCTGCAATTGGCATTTCTTTGTTTAGACGGCCACCCTGAGGGTTCTTTTGGCTGCGACGAACGTGCTTCCACACCTTGCCAGCTCCCTCGACAACCAACTTGTTGGCTGTGCGATCGATCTTCAAGATCTTACCGCGATGCCCTTTGTCGGCACCGGCGATCACTTCGACTTCGTCGTCAACACGGAAATTCATGGCGGGTAGGTTTTAGGTAACAGGTTTCAGGTTTCAGGATTTAAAGCGGTGATGAGCTTGGCGACACCAGTGAGCAAAAACAAAACTTGTTCCCTCTCACCTGTACGCTGTTGCCTCTCCTCTTAGACCACTTCGTTGGCAAGCGAAACGATCTTCATGAAGCTACGATCTCGCAATTCGCGAGCAACCGCACCGAAGATCCGCGTTCCGCGGGGGCCTTTGTCTTTGTCGATCAAAACGACTGCATTGCTGTCGAATTTGATGTAACTTCCGTCTGGACGGCGGGTTGGCTGTTTTGTGCGAACGATCACCGCTCGAACGATCGCCTTTTTCTTGACTTCGCTGCCCGGAATAACGCTCTTAACGCTACACACGATGATGTCACCTAAGCCAGCCACTCGGCGGCGGCTGCCACCAAGGACCTTGATGCACATCACTTGGCGGGCGCCAGTGTTGTCAGCTACGTCGAGTCGGGTTTCTTGTTGAATCATTTTCGTTTGTCTTGTTTGATCTTTTCTAGCGGCCTTCGTAGGCCAGGACTCACCCTGGCAACTTCAATGTGCCAGGGCAAGTCCTGGCCTACTTCAGCATTATGCTTCGCTCGATTCTTCGCCACCGGCAGCGGCAACGGCTTCAAGTTCAGCTTGCTTACGAGCAGCACGCAGTGCAGCAACGTCAACTTCGGTGCTCTTTTCAAGCACACGAACCAAACGCCATCGCTTCAGCTTCGACAATGGCTCGGATTCGATGATCTCCACGCGATCACCCGTTCCGGACTCGTTGTTCTCGTCATGGACGTGGCAAACGGTACGGCGACGAATGTATTTTTTGTACTTCGGGTGCTTGACCAAACGGGCAATTTCGACACGACGAGTTTTACTCATCTTGTCACTGGTCACGATTCCGGAGACGACGCGCTTGGGCATGGAACTTCTGTCCGAGGTTTCTTAGTCTGGTGTTTCTTTGTCTAGCAGCGGTTCTGCTACTACTTGGCGGTTGCCGTTTGACGTTGCGTTTGAATCGTTTTGATCCGGGCAATCGTGCGACGGTTTTTCATGATCTCGCTGGGCGTGTTTAGACGCTCAGACTGCGACTGGAATCGCAAGCGGAACAGCGTTTGAGCTGCCTCTTTCGAGGTTGCTTCCAACTGCTCGTCACTCATCTCGCGAAGTTCAGTGATGTTGCTCATGGCAGGGTTATATCAGTTTGCAGGTGTCAGGTTTGCAGGAAATAAATGACAGGCACGGTGGGGATCGGCCGGTTTGACCGTAAAGCAGATCCCAAATACCTGTTACCTATCTCGTTACGCCGGACGTCGTTCGACGAATCGAACCTTAACCGGCAACTTGCTCGCTAGACGAGCGAAACAGACCTTGGCCTGTTGTTCAGTCACACCACCGAGCTCATAGAGAATCGTTCCCGGCTTTACGACCGCGGCCCAGAAGTCAGGCTCACCCTTACCTTTACCCATCCGAGTTTCCAGCGGTGTGCTGGTTACGGACTTGTCGGGAAAGACTCGAATGTAAAGCTTGCCTTCGCCACGGACGTATTGCTGAGCAGCAATCCGTCCCGCTTCAATTGTTGTCGCTTTGATCCAGCCGGCGTCCATAGATTGGATACCATAGTCACCAAAGACGACCGTATTGCCGCGAGTCGCACTACCTTTTATGCGACCTCTTTGGCTTTTTCGATGCTTGACCCGTTTGGGCATCAACGCCATCGTTTTCGTCTCCGTAAGTTCCTTGGTTGATCCACACTTGAATCCCGATGTGCCCCTGTGGCGTCATCGCTTCGGTGAATCCGTAATCGATTTTTGCTTGCAGCGTGCTCAATGGAATCGAACCCGCGATTTGTTTTTCTCGTCGAGCCATTTCCGCACCGCCGAGTCGACCCGCCAACTGAACCTTGATGCCCTTTGCACCAGCGTCCATGGTCGTTTCGAGCGTACGCTTCATTGTCCGGCGGAAGCTCGACCGTTTGGACAATTGTTGGGCGATGTCCAAGGCAACAAGCTGGGCTTGTAGCTCGGGACGACCGACCTCTTCAACTTTCAGGTTGATTCGACGACCAATCAAGTTCTGCAGTTCAGCCTGCAGGATCTCGATTTCTTGGCCCTTCTTGCCGATAATCAAGCCGGGACGAGCGACGTACATCATTACGCGAACTTCGTCGCGAGTACGCTCAATCTCGATCCGATCGATACCAGCACTCTTGTATTGAGTCTTCTTTGGGTGGTTGGTGATAAAGTTACGCAACTTGCGATCTTCTACCAACAAATCAGCGAAGTCTTTCTTGGACGCATACCACCGGCTGGTCCACCCACGGGTGACACCAGTACGGAAAGCGATTGGGTGAACTTTTTGGCCCATGAGGGACTCGTTGTCTTCTTAAGGGATTCGTTTGCGGTTAAATCAGACTTCGTCAATCGGCGTCACAGCGACGCGAATGTGACTGCTTCGTTTCTTGATCATGAACGCGGTGCCTCGAGCACGCGGTCGAATACGCTTGAACATCGGTCCCGCGTCAACGCAAACTTCCGTTAGCACCAGTTCTTCGATGCGGTGACTTCGGCCGTTGTTTTGATCAGGGTCTTGAGCGTTGCCCACCGCACTTTGGATGACCTTTTCCAGCATGCGAGCGCCACGTTGCGGTTGATACTTCAGCGTATCAAGTGCTTCGTCAGCGTACATGCCACGGACCAGGTCGGCCACTAGGCGAATTTTTTGGGCGCTCATGCGAGCGCCTTTGTGTGATGCTTTGTAAGTTGCCATTTTCTTTGACGCAAGAATTACTTCTTGCCTCCCTTGCCGCTGTGTCCCTTGAAGGTCCGCGTTGGAGCGAACTCACCAAGTTTGTGGCCAACCATGTCTTCGCTCACCAAAACTTTGATGTGCTTACGACCGTCGTGGACCATGAAAGTCTTGTTGATGAACTCGGGCACAATCGTGCAAGCACGCGCCCAAGTTTTAATCGGTTCGGTTCCGCCGCCCTCGATCTGTTTCTGCACTTTAAAGAACAGTTTTGGATCGACGTACGGGCCTTTTTTAAGACTACGACTCATGACGGATAGGTTTCAGGTTTCAGGATTCAGTTGACAGGTTTTTAGCGAGCTGTTTACGGCTTAGTGCAGCTTAAGCTGGCCATAGCGACGGCTCTTGCGTCGACGCACGATCGAGCTATTGCTTGCCTTGCGTCGTTGACGCGTCGAGCCGCCCTTAGCGCTCTTGCCCTGCGGGCTAACTGGGTGACGGCCACCCTTGGTTCGGCCTTCACCACCACCGTGCGGGTGGTCGATCGGGTTCATGGTGGTACCGCGAACGTGAGGACGACGGCCGAGCCAACGGGCACGACCAGCCTTACCCAAACGAACCTTCATGTGTTCTGTGTTGCCGACCTGTCCGATGGTCGCGCGGCAGGTGCTTGGCACGCGGCGAATTTCGCCACTTGGAAGCGATAGTTGGGCCCAGTCGGCTTCGCGAGCCATCAACGTGGCGTACGTTCCGGCCGAGCGACACATCACTGCCCCGCGACCTGCACGCAACTCGATGCAGCAAACACTGGTGCCAAGCGGAATATTTTTCAGCGGCAAGCTGTTGCCAACGGTTGGCGGTGCCTCCGGCCCATTTTGGACCTTGTCGCCGGCTTTCATGCCAGCGGGAGCAACCACGTAAACCTTCTCGCCGTCGGTGTACTTCAGCAACGCAATCCGAGCCGAGCGGTTCGGGTCGTATTGCACCGAATCGACACTCGCGACGACACCGTCTTTGGCCCGTCGGAAATCGACCACACGATACATCTGCTTGTGTCCGCCACCACGGTGGCGAGCAGTGATCTTGCCTTGGTTGTTGCGGCCACCAGTTTTCTTTTGCCGTTTCAGCAGTGACCGTTCGGGCTTGTAGCCCTTGGTCAAATCAGCAAAGTCGCTGACCGACGCATTTCTGCGTCCGGCGCTGGTCGGCTTGTAGATTCGAATGCCCATTTTGGCAGATCTCAGATGTCAGGTATCAGGTTTTGGAAAGAAACGGTGCAGCGTGTCTTAAAGACTAGAAGAAGTCGATTCGATGATCTTCGTGCAGTTGCACGATTGCCTTCTTCCAGTCGGCGGTGCGACCGTATCGCATTTTGTAACGTCGCATCTTGCCCTTGCGGGTTTGAGTGCGAACCTTTTTCACTTTGACACTGAACAGTTCTTCGACCGCTGACTTGACGTCCAGCTTGGTGGCGTCGCGGTGAATTTGAAAAGCGTACTGGTTGTTTCGCGAGGCGCGGTGAACACCCTTTTCAGTGACCAGTGGACGCAGCAATACTTGATGCGATTCCAACTGAACACCTGGAGAGGGTTCGGCAACTTCGGCGGTTGTGTTGTCTTGAGTCATCGTTTTCTACTTCGCTTGTTGGTTTCAGTTCGCCGAGGTTTCGTGAACATTCGCGCTGAAGCTGCCGTCTTTGATTTGGTCTAGTGCTTCCCGCGTGATCAACATTCGCTTCGGCTTCAGCACCGACAACGCGTTCAATTCGCGGACTGGTTGAATCGCAACCCCAGTGATGTTGCGACCGCTCTTGTAGACCATAGGGTCGGTTGCTCCGGTCGCGACTAGGGTGGTCACGTTTTCCAGACCAAGTGCCTTCAATACGCCAGCCATCTTCTTGGTCGCAGGTGCATCGAAACTAAGCTTGTCGATTACAACGATTTCACCGTCATCGATTTTGGATCGAATCGCCATGCGAGTCGCCAATCGCAACGCCTTTTTGTTGAGGCGGTAGCTGTAATCGCGTGGCTTGATCGTGCGAGCAACACCACCACCGACTCGGACTGGCGAGCGACGACTACCGGCCCGTGCGTTGCCGGTGCCTTTTTGGCGGTACATCTTCTTGGTCGTTCCGGAAACCTGCCCACGGGTTCGCGTATTGTGCGATCCTTGGCGTTGGTTTGCTTGATACATAACCACGGCGTCGTGCAGCAGTTGCTTGTTGACGCGGTTTGCGAGCTGTTCGGTGTCGATTTCGTACTTGCCGACTTCGCTACCGGTTTCGCTGTAGACAGTTAATGATGCCACTGGATTAGCCTACCTTGTTCGTTTCGGAGATCGTTACAAATCCACCGTTAGGGCCGGGAACAGCACCGCGGACGAGAATCAAGTTGTTCTCGGCATCGACGCGAACCAATTCCAGGTTGCGAGAGGTTGTCTTGGCGTTGCCGTATTGGCCAGCCATTCGCTTGCCCTTGAACACGCGGCTCGGGTAAGCACTCATGCCGGTACCACCAGCGTGTCGGTGACACTTCTTTACACCGTGCGAAGCTCGTTGGCCGGCGAAATTGTGTCGTTTCATGACACCTGCGAAGCCGCGACCTTTGCTGGTGCCGGTCACGTCGACTTTTTTGACTTCGGCGAACTGGTCGACCGTAACGACCGCGCCCACTGCCAGTTCGGTGTTGCCACGGAACTCACGAACGAATCGCTGCGGTTCGCAGTCGGCCTTGGCTGAAATTTCAACGCCAGCGGACGATCGCTTCTTGGACCGCTTGCTTTCTAGCTTGGCGACGTGGCCGCGTTCTGAACGCTTTGCCAAGCGACGTGGCTTGTCTTCGAAACCTAACTGAACGGCTTGATAGCCATCGCGATCTTGACTGCGGACCTGCAGTACATGACAGGGACCGGCCTGAATCACGGTCACGGGGACTGCCCGGCCGTCTTCCAAGTAGATCTGAGTCATCCCGACTTTGCGGCCGAGGATTGATGGTGACATAGCTTCTCTTCGCTCCGGTTTTGCGGAGCGTCCGTCGTTCGTGTTGATTCCAAAGATTGCCCTAGTCGAACTTTCGATTAACTGGCGATCGTGCCGAAGTCGTTAGATTGCCGTCCTGAACGGACAGACAGTCGAACTGCCAAGGAGACCACCGCAAACCGAAGTTGTCGACCAGGCTTCCGTTCATCCGGAAACCACTCGTGAAGTAACTTCGCGTTGGTGTCGACTGTCCTGCGTTGCCAGGGCGGCAATGCCAAACAGCCGGTACAAAAAACTTACCAGCCTAAAACTACCGAGCAGACGCCTTGATTTTGATGTCCACTCCAGCCGGCAGGCTTAACTTATTTAGCGCTTCGATCGTCTTGGCTGTCGCCTGGACGATATCGATCAATCGTTTGTGTGTTCGAATCTCGTACTGTTGGCGAGACTTCTTGTTTACAAAAGGACCCGACAGGACCGTGTATCGCTCGATGCGAGTTGGCAACGGAATCGGGCCGTGAACCTCACTGTGGGTTCGCTTCACCGTGTCGACGATTTCTTGTGCACTCTGATCCAGGACGGCGTGATCGTACGCTTCCATACGGATCCGGATGACTTCGCTTGCTCCAGCAGACACTGATGGATGACCGGTATAAATGAGGTTGTAAACTTAAATCCACTAGCGACAGAATTGGCGGCTGTGAGTTGAACCTCACTGGCATCCGGCCCGAATCGCTAGCTCTGGCGAGCCAATCTCGCCATGGGAGAGCGGAAAATGTACGGTCGGTTGCTAAATGCGTCAACGGCTGTTCGGCTTTTGGTAAGAAAAGTTTTCGAATCAGTTCAGATACTTAGATGCGGCGGGGTAAATGACGGGGAATAGCGAGTTTGGCGGGGCGGTTTCGTCGTGGCCTTGGCGGGTTGTGATGATGGGGACGGCAGCAATTCCGCTGGGATTGTTGGTGGTCGCGGCGATGTTGACACCCGATCTGGACGGTTTGGGGACTCATCAGCAGCTGGGTTTGCCCCCATGCTCGATGCGAATGCTGTTTGGGATTCGATGTCCCGCGTGTGGAATGACCACGTCTTGGTCGCATTTCACGCGTGGGCAGTGGCCGAGCAGCTTGCAAAGTAATGTTGCGGGGTTTTTGTTGGCGGGGTTGGCGGTTGCCTTCTCTCCGTTTGCAATCCGGGCGGCCTATTCCGGGAAAATGCCGCCTTGGACGGCCCAGAAGTATGCGACGATCGCGCTGGTGGCGATCGGCATTGTTGCAGCCACCGAATGGCTTGCCCGCTTGGCCCTGGATTCCTAGATGGCAAACCAAGCTTCGCCGACCTAGTGTCGCTGGCTGGCTTGTTGCAGCCTCGCCGGCTTTTTTGAAATCAGTGTGGCGATGATTGGCGATTACTTCGTATGACGCGAAGTGAATACTCACTTTGAGCCGGATCCATGGAAGGAAATGTCGCAATGACGACTGCCAGCACTCAATTTACTGTCCTCGCTCGTCGCCGATTCTTTCAGGCTGCTGCCTTGGCTTCGGTCGGAGCCGTTTCGTTGGTTCAAACCGGATGCTTGGGATTGGCGTCGAATTTGATGCACGCCGTCGGGATGGACATGATCCCGGCCGAATACGAGGGGTTCGAAGGATCGACCGTGGCGATCATCACGTTGACCGACAGCAGCCAATACTCCAACGACGTGGCGGCTCGAGATCTGAGTCGCCGGGTCGGCGAAGTTTTCATGAAGAAGGTCAAAAAATGCCAGCTTGTCCGCGAGGACTTGGTCGAGCAGTGGCGTGACGAACACGGCATGGACTCGGTTGACTACCAGGCAATTGGAAAAGGCGTTGAGGCTGAGAAGGTCTTGGTGATTGACATGCATGACCTGAGGCTTCGTGACGGTGCAACGTTGTATCGCGGTCGCGCCGATGTTTCGCTAAGAGTGTTTGATGTTGAAACAGGCAACCTGGTGTACTCGAAATCGATGGACGAATACATGTACCCCACCTCCACCGGCCAGCACACGAGCGAGACCACCGAAACCAGGTTTCGGAAGCTGTATCTGAGCATGCTGGCTAACGAAATTGGCCGCTCTTTTCATCCCTACGATCTGAACGAGCGAATCGCGATCGATAGCAAAATCGCTAGTCAGTAAGTAGCGCCCTGGGGCGATGTCATCATGTTTCGCCTCGCTGGATTGCACCGGAATGCACCGGAGTTTTACGGTGCACGTTATGGAGGTGGCGTTACTAGCGTGCTGCCATCGCGTCAATGCTGCTGAGCATTTCAGGGTTCACTTCCAGCATCGATAACATGTCGGGAGCAGCCGGTCGAATCGGGTTACCCGGTCCTCGCAGTGATCTCAGAAACGTCAGCACCAATTCCTGGTCAGCTTTCGAGAGTGTTCGGTACTGAGTCGCTGACTGGGCCGACTCTCCACCGTGCCAGCGAATGGCTGCATCGAGTGTTTCGGCGCGGCCGTCGTGCAGATAAGGTGCCGTGTCGGCGACACCCCACAGCGGCGGTGTTCGCCATTCTCGCTGAAGAACGTCCCAGTAAAGTGTGCCGCCTTCGGTGACCGAATCCGGCAACGATCCGCGAGGAAATTTCGGTGTTTCAAGCGACTCGAACGGGTAGGGTGATGGTGAACCGCCGCCACCGTAGTACCCCGACGCAGACGCGGCTGCGAGTGTGCGGCGAGCTTGGTTCGGGGGCGATGCTTGGATGGTTGGTGACGGGCTAAACGTCGGTAGACGCATCACGGGTGCCGAGGCTCGGCTAGCGCTAAATCGACCGAAAACGCCCACCGACGCAGGCGACGGCGCTTGCAGCCACGCTCCCATGTCGTGCAGCAGTAGGTCGCTGTAAACGCCTGACGCGGGCATCATATTTTGAATGTGGCAATCGCTACAGCCGATTTGCGAGAACAGTTTTGCGCCCGCGGAAGCTTCGGGTGATCGATGCGGAACGGGCGGCGGTGGTAACGATTCCACATACCGAACCAACGACACAAGTTGGTTGCGGGTCAGGTCCATTCCGTGGCTCTGGTAGGTCGGGTCGGCAACGTCCTCGGGTTGGTTGGTGCCAGGAACTTGTAGGCCAAGTTCACCTGCGCACGCACCCTGAACGAAGTCGGCAAGCGATGGTGTTTGTCCTCGCCAGCCGAATTTTCCGGCGCCGAGACGACCGCTAATTCGGCCATTGGTTCGGCGAAACTGAGCTCGCATGACACCCTCCAATTTCGTCTGGCTGATTTGGTCAATCAGCGACAATCCGTGTAGCGCCGGTGAATTTCGCTGGCTCAGGTAGAAATCAATATTGTCATAACGACCAGCGACGACGGGTTGGTTTCCGATGGCATCGGACGTTCGGGATTCGCTGGAAAACCAGGTAGGATCGAGTCCGCCAGGTATGTGTTTTTCGATTCTCTGGCGAATGGAGTCGTAACCGGGCCGTGCGGATTGTTCGTGAACGACGACGTCCATTGCTAGTTGGCCGCTGGCCGCGATGACCGGTGGAAACAAGTGCTTCAGTCTTGATTCGACTTGGTCGGTCAATTGTTTCCGCTCGTCGTTGTCGAGGCTCCCTACGAATCGATTGCCGGCGAGCTGGTCGATGAATCGGTTGCGCGGATCCAGTGTCAGCAACGTCACGTTTCGGTCGACGCCGGACGCACCGCCGTTTTGATGACAACTTTCGCATGACGTCGCGTTGAACATTGGGCCTAGCCCGTCACCTGAACTTGCCCACCGCATGGCTGCAAATTGCGCATCTGGTAAGTTGCCTTGCTCGATCGGAGCGGCGCTTTCGTGCGTCCATTCGCGTTGGAAAATCTCGCGACCCTGGTTGATCTGGGGTTCTGTTCCAAGCGGTTCGGCGGCGCTGGCTTGTCCGCCGGTTTGCGCTGTGATCGTGGCAAAGCCAGCAAGCCACGTGGCTAGGCCCATCGCGGCTTGTCGGCATTTTGCCCGACAAGCCGTTGACTGCCAAAGAGTTTGCGAATGTCGCATTGAACTGGTCCTCTGAACGGGTGATGAGAAAGGACTCTGGTGAACCTGTTATGGCGGGTTGCGTCGCGCAGTGCAAACTTTTTTACCTTGCGATGGGTGATTGCTAGGCGTATACCCGAAGGAAGAGTCTTGAACATCACCTCCGATTTGCCCCAGTTTGCGCAGTTGCTCATGTCGCGTTTCTTTTTTGGAATGATTGTTGGCGCGTCGATGCTTTATGTCGCGATGCACTTTCACGTGGTTCGTGGCAAGCAAGGTGTCTTCTTGGTTTCCAAAATCAGCAACAATTTGTCCGACGTCTACGTCGATACTCGCGAGTTTTCGCTTTCGGATTGGCAGCAACACAAGCCGCTAGCTGCGGCGATTATGAAAAGCAATCAGACTCAGCTGCTAGAAGACTCGTCGCTGACCAGTTTTCGCTCTTCGGTTTCCGGACTGGTCGACGGTCTGTTTGGCGATCGCTAAACCATGCCCGCGGGGCCTCCCACACGGTTCGTCTTGCGCGATTGGAATCTTCGTTGCAATCTGTCCATTTTCCAATCGCGTCTAGATTCCCGCGGCAGAGGTCGATTCTGTTCTTAGACCGCGATCTCGCCTCCTCTTAAATTCCCCCCCATGATCGCGTCGTCCCCATGGCAATTGAAGGACTTGATGAATCATGTCGATGTATCGCAATCGTTATTTTTTGGCTGGTATCTTGTTGATCCTCTTGGGGATCCAATTTCGCATGGTTGATTCGTTTCTGTTGAATGAATCGACGACGCGAGCGCTCGCCCGAGTCACCAAGAGCACGCCCGTCGCCGACAATTCGACGATGTCATCGTTCTTGATGCAGGTGCATCCCAAACCGATGAAGCGAGTGACGCCGCCACGATGGCTTGGTTTGGCAATGATCGCGGTGGGCGTTGTTTGCAGCTCTCACGCGCTCGCCATCCCACGAAGCCATTCGTGATCTTTTGGCTCAGTAAATCTGAGTCAGTGCAGTCGCCGCGAAGGAACGCGAACAGGCGAACAGGGTCTGCCGGCATGACCGGCAGGCATCTCGTTTACGTGGCCCCATCCTTCGAAATGCGTTCGATTATTTATGTTTTTGTTACCTGTGATTCTGTGGTGGGCAAAAGAACCGATGCGATTTGCAATAGGCCGAACTCGTCGCGCGGTGTGCAGCGCTATCATGTTTGCCATCGCAATCACGTCTTCGCACTGGGCAACTCATGCGTGTGCCGCCGACGATCGAATCGGACGCAGCGATGAAGCCGAGCGACATAGTCCAACGCCGGTCGGCGCGAACGCTCCGGTGGTACTGCTGCGTGAAGGAACGATGGTGCCACCGACAAAGGGCAAGGTCGTAATGCTCGGTCGCCGCTGGGTATTCATCATCAATTCGCCACATACGGCTGCTGAAGACGATGGTCTGGCCATATTGGGACGCCGTCGTTCGTCTTTGTTTGCTCGTTCGTCATCGACAAGTTCTCAATCGAGCGCGGCTCGGAAGGTGGCTCAGTCGGCCGAAATCAGGCCGCGCCGAATGATGAGCGAAGTATCGTTCGCCCCACTGCGAGAACCCGCAAAGTCGGCTGCTTTGCCCGAATCCGAATCGACTTTGGTTTCGCAAGTTGCCGCTCGCTCGCCGACTCAGTTCACGCTATCGGAAAACCTCAGTCTGCAGCGCATCGTTGAATCGCTTCGTGACGATTCTTCCGATGATCAGTGGATACTGTCGGGAGAAATAAGCGAATTTCTCGGCGAAAATCGGCTGACCATTCGAACAGCCCAGCGCTCAAACGGTGACTGAGACGGTTGAGCCGCCGGCGTCATCTTCTAAAGCGAAGATCGTGCTCCTTAAACCAGCCACGCGGTTGATGATGGGGGGTGAGCGATCGTTCGCCCCCAGGAAAGTGTTGTTTGCGGATACTGCGATGCAACGCTAGGATAGCTCTAGACCATCAATGAACCGATTTTGTCCAGTCAAAGAAGGTTGTGCATGAGCGACAGCGAAATGATTTGTGTAAGCATGCAAGGGGCAGAAACAACCGTCTCTTTCTCACCCGATCATATCAATCGTACCGAGACCGCGCAAAAAATTTCGTGGGACTTGTGTGAGTTGATCGAAGACACTCAGTCCGGCGAAACGCCGCTCGATCACATTGTGTTGGACTTTCGCGGGATCGACCGCATCGGATCGGCCGGATTGAACGGCCTGATCGGAATCAAGAGCAAGGCCCGCAGCCATGGCGTGCGCGTGGTGCTAAGTAACGTGCAAGAGTCGGTTCGCGACGTTTTCGCGTTGACTCGGCTCGAACGAATGTTCGAGTTTCGTACCGTTGACGGACGCGGCGTCACGTTCGGCTAAATCTTTTGTAGCAACTTCTACTTGCTGGGCGTTACGGTGATCGTGTGAGTGACGGGCACCATTGCGTCTCGGATCGCTTTTGCCAGCGGAGTTCTGATGGCTTCCGTGCGCGTTGCTGCGGCTTCGATGTCGCGTTTTCCTTCGGCGCCGTGAAAGACTTTCTTGATCTGTTCAGTTTCGTAGGTTTGTTTCGCTGCGACTGCTTCGTCAACCTTTGCGAATGGTCTCGAGAACGGATTGCTCGGGAAAGCCTTTGGCAGATTGACACCCGCAGCCAATTCTACGCTCGAAAACCGTTGGATTTGCTCGCCCCACTGAACGTCCGCAAACTCGGATTCTAAGCCTGTGACGGTCAGCGTGAATTGGTTTAGTTCCTCGAAGAATGGAACCAGCATCATGCCCGAACGGATCATGTTTTCGTCATCGAGTGATCCTTCGGCGACCATCGGGTAGCGGTTGCTGGTGATGACGATTGTGCCAGCGCTAGTCAGTTTTGCGGTGTGTCCGTCCGATGCCGAGACGGAATCGTCGTTCATGTCGATTGTGAATTGGCCGATCTTTCCATCGATTCCCATCGCGCGTAGGTACGCGTATGCCATGATCACGTGGCCTGCCCAACCGGGGTGAATCCCATCGGCACCCGCGACTTCGTAGGGATTGTCAGGCTGGCCATATTGCTTGCCCGCCAAGACTTGTGCTTTGAACATTGGCCAAAACACGTCGGCGAAACGAACGTCTTCGCTGTTTGCAATTTCGATGCAGATGTCTCTGAGCGTGCAAAGGTTCAAGTTGTGTTCTTCGAGTGTTCCGTTTTTTGCGTTCACCCACTTTGCGATTTTCCCGGAACAGCCGGGTGATCCGACGACGACGTCCACGTCGGACGCTTTCAGTTTGCGAACGATGGCGGTGTAGTGGTCTCGGTACCAGCGTCCGTTTACCCAATCGAACGGTCGGTACCGAGCGTCGTTCATGCCATAAGACAGCGTGGCGACAGTCGGCGAGAATCGAAGCACGTCTTGTTCAAGTCGGCGAAGCATGCCGTCGGTTTTTTCGCCACTCCATCCGAACTGACGCGTTTCGATTTCGAGCTGCGGATAGCAAACCGTCAGATAGGTTTCGATCATTCGCGAGTAACGTTTTTGTTCGGTGATCGAGTCGCCCAGGATCGCCAATCGGTCACCCTTGCTAAGCAGCATTGGCCCCGGCGCGGGTGCCTTCATCGGATTGAACTCGTCGAACGCTTCGTCATCGGGCTTGGATTCGTATTCATAAGGGCCGAATACGATTGTCGGCGATATGTCTTGGGCAATTGGCGTCGCTGTGTCTTGAGCAACGCAAAGCAACGGGAACAAGCACAGGGACAACGCTATGTTTAAACGCATCATCAAACCAAACGGTTAAGGGGAAATTTCAAGGATGTAGGTCATCTCGATTTAGTTATGGTTTGTTACCGTCGGCAGAGGCTTGCGTTATTGGCTGCATCGCCCGCAACATTCCTTCGGCCTTGGACCATGTTTCGTACTCTTCGGTTTCGGGCACACTTCGCGCTGTGATTCCGCCCCCGACGGGGATTTGCCAGTATCCATGCGAGGCTGTGATGGTGCGGATCAAGATGTTGAAATCCGCTTGCCCGCCGGCGCCGATGTATCCCACCGAACCACAGTAAGCGCCACGCGGGTGCTTTTCCAGTTCGGCAATCGTTCGCATTGCTTCAATTTTGGGTGCACCGGTGACGCTGCCGCCGGGGAAGCAAGCTTTCAGCAAGTCCACGATGCTAAGTTCGGGCCGCAATTGGCCTTCGACGACCGAGACTAAGTGCTGGACATATTGATACCGTTCGACTTGGCAAAGCTGGCTGACGATGATCGAATCGTCCTCGCAGACTCGCGATAAATCGTTGCGCATCAGGTCCACGATCATCACATTTTCTGCGCGATCCTTTTCGCTGGCGAGCAGTTTTTGCGCCAGTTTTAGGTTGACGTCGTCATGGTTGGTTCGCCGCACTGTACCCTTGATTGGCCGTGTCTGAACTCGTCGGCCACGAACTTTCAAGAAGCCTTCGGGCGAACTGCTTAGCACTTGGAATTCGCCGCCGTCGTAGTACGCCCCAAGCGGTGCCGGGTTCGCATCTCGCAGTCGTTGATAGAGTTCCGGGGACCGGCGATCTGCTCGGCGAATCAATCGCTGAGCCAGATTGACTTGGAAGGAATCGCCGTCGCAAATCCGGCGCACTACGTCAGCCACCGCATCGCAAAACTCTTGCCGAGTAAAGTTGCTAGTGACGCCTTCGCGATCGGTGTCGCGTTGGTCGGCAAGCTTGGCCGCAGCGGTCGCTTCGTGAGCCGGCGCCGCAGACAGATTCGCTGTTCGTTGCTTGCTAGCCGGCGCGTTCAAAATTGCCTTGACTTGCTCAATCCGCTTTTGGGCAATCGAGACGCGTTGCTTGGGATCCGTTGCCGGCATTCCTTGAGCAACAATCCAAGCCTTGCCGGTGAGATGGTCAAACGCAATCGTCCAGTCGTACAGTCCGACCGACATTGCCGGCATCGGCAGATCGTTTTTTGCGGCGAGTCCAACTGGTTCTAACCAGGCTGCCGATTCGTAGCCGATCAGTCCAGCAATTCCACCTTGGAAGGGTGGTAAATCTGGGTTCAATTCAGTCGGCAGCCCTTCGCACCACGATTGGAGCGTCGGCCAAGGATCGGCGTCGCCGTCCGATGCAACAAGTTGTTCGATCGGGTCGGACATCAAGAACGAATATCGTCCCAGCGGAATGCCATCGCCGTCGGTGGGTCCCGGAGAGGCCGAATCGAGCCACAGGCATCCAGGCCGGCTCGACAGTCGTTCGAACGCCTCAAGTAGCGAAAATTCGGGCGTTAGGAGCTCGGCAATCGGCAGCAGGGTCGCAGTGTCCAAGGTGCTCACGAAGCCGAACGGTCTTCGCCGGAATCGCGTGGCGTGAATCGAAAATTATCGCTCTGCGAAAAGAACTCGATTGGGTTGCCGTAAACGACTTTTCGGATCAATGACTCGCTGTGTCCACGGCGACGCATCTCAAAAATCAAGTCCGGGACGGCGGTGGGTTTGCTCGGTCCCCAGTCGCCGGCCGAGTTGGCCAGCAATCGTTCGCCCGCATATCGTTCGATCATATCGGCCGACCGCTCGGGCGTGCATTTGGTGACCGGATACAGCGTCATGCCGGCCCAGAATCCACGGTCGAGTACTTCGCCGATGGTGTGTTCTTCGACATGGTCGACCAACACCCGCGATGGATCGATCCGCGAATCATCGCACAGCATGTCCAGGATCATACGCGTGCCCTGGTACTTGTCTTCCAGGTGCGGCGTGTGGATCAGGATCAGTTGGTTGTGCTTGACAGCCAAATCAAGGTGTTCCAGAAAGATCGTCGCTTCGTTTTTCGTGTTCTTGTTCAGCCCGATTTCGCCGATCCCAAGCACGTTGGGCTTGTCCAGGAACTCTGGGATCATGGCGATCACTTCGCGCGACAGCGAAACGTTCTCGGCCTCTTTCGCGTTGATACACAGCCACGTGAAGTGCTGGATACCGTACTGAGCGGCTCGTTTGGGTTCGACGTCGGTCAATTGGTGAAAGTAATCGCGAAAACCGTCAACGCTTCCGCGGTCGAAGCCTGCCCAAAACGCAGGTTCGCTCATCGCCACGCATCCCATTCTCGCAAGCGTTGCATAGTCGTCGGTAATCCGAGAAACCATGTGGATGTGCGGATCGATGTAGTCCATGAAATTGCCAGAAAGGAAAGGTGGGAGCAGGATCGGTGTGCAGATTCAACAGCAGCTTACAACTGCATCGTTTTTCGCCAATCGACTTGGTAGGGTCGTGAAAACAGCTGTTGTAGTTGTTCGGCGCGGCGCGGGCTGTCGCTTCCGCAGATTTCGATTGCTGCGTTGACTTGAGCTCGGCGGTCGAACTGAGCCGATGATAGGTCGCTGGTCTGTTCGGCGGCTCGATCGATTCGGTCAAGCGTTGCAGCGACTTCAAGCAGTTTCGCTCGGACGTCCAAGAACGACTCTTCCAAAATTTGGTCAGCGGTGCGGGGCATAGTCACAGTCGAAGGGATCGTGAAAGCGGATTGTTCGGTCAGTGCCGGGTGATTCTGCTTCGATTATACCCCGATCTGACCGCCATTCGAAACGGTGCGATCCAGCGATGTTTGCGGCAACCGGTGTAGGGGTCATAACGGCTAGAGCGGTTTTTAGGACGGCGTCTACTGTTGCCGGTCATTTTCTTACCAGTCCCCGTCGGTGCGTGACGTTGTGTCACGTCATGGCAACCTAGTGTTCGGTGTCGTGAAACGGGTTGCCGTGGTCGACAGACATCGTTTTCCACGTATTGATTTCACCATGCCCGGTCTTTCTCCGACATTCCAGACGCTCGCGACGACGCGAAATGAAGCTGCCGTCGATGTATTGATGGCGACGTTGGATGATTCCAACAAAAAGCTTCGGTCGCAAGCGATCAACGCCTTGTTGATACGGACGGGCCAGCGCGCTCCCCAAATGTTGCTTGCTCGATGGAACAAGTTGCTAGAGGAGGATCTGAAACAACTGCGTGCGCAGCCCACTTGGATGCGAGACGTAATCATCGCCGCATTGAAGTCTGGTGGTGAGGGAATCGAAACGTCGATCGAGGCGGCACGATCGTTGGGTTTGACCGACGCCGTTCAAGAACTGGTCTTTCTGGCTGAAGTTAGTGCTTCACGAGAAATCCGATCAAAGGCTGGGTTAGCCGTGTTGTCGCTAGTTGCGCCAATTGGACGCGCCGCTCGCCAAGACAGATCACAGCCTACGGTGCGAGGTCCCATCTTAGCGCGACTTGCGGATTCAGTACGTCGTTTTTCGATGCACCGTAATGCGACCATGGTCGAAGCATTCTTGATGGCGTCGAGTTGGGGTGACGGCGACCTGCGAGCAATGATCGCTGAAGAAAGCGAAGCCTTGGATTTGATCTGTGATCGATTCTCGAAGAGTGAAAACCAAGGAGTGATGGATTTGTTGGCTGGATTTGTCCGCCGCAAGTCGATCTCACCACGCATTTTGGAACGCATGCAGACCTGCACCGGTGCTGGTTACCGTGACGCGTTATTATCTTGCGTGGGAACCGAACCGTCGGGCAATGTGGTGCGCAACTTGCGTGACATGGGGATGCCAAAGGCGTGTCATGGCGGCGAAGAACTTGTAACGCAAATCTCGCCCGAACGCCGCGCCGCATTGATTCACCTGTACATCACTGCGAATCAAGACAACCTCGAAACAATGCACTTGATCACGGCTGTCCTGCGACAGGGCGGCCCGGGATGCGTCTCGGCGGCAGCAATCGCGCTGGGCCGCTGCGAAGTTCCATCGATTGATTTTTGGATGCGTGCCGCCGTACCGGTTGCCGACGATGATCGCGAAGCAATCGCAGCAGATGAAAATGCGAAACTTCTAAGTGATTTGATCGAATTGCTTGAACACGACGAGCCAGCACTTGTTCGCGGTGTCCAGCGTGTGCTCGCGCCGTTGCATGCCGACGCGATGCTGCACAAGTTCCACAACCTTCGTCCTCGCAGTCGTCGTCGTCTCGGTCGCGTCGTGATGATGATTGATACGACGGCCGTTCAGCGCGTCCGAGATTCGCTTCGACATCCAGTGTTGGCGAGTCGATTGGAAGCGATCGCAATGGCCGACGCGCTCGCGATCGTTGACTTGCTTTCTGATTCGTTTACCCACATTTCTCGCGAAGATCACCAGGAAGCTCGCATGAAAGCGGCTGAAGTGATGGGCGATGCAGAAGGTGAAGAAACACTAAAGCTGCTCCAAAACATGATCGACCTGCCGTCAAGCACCGTTCGCGACGTCGCCATTGCCGCGCTTGATCGTCGCCAAAACGCCCGGTCCCGCTGAGCCAAATACATGATAAATCTTCAATACCTATCGGGCAGCATGTTGTCGTTGTTGGCCGAAACGAAAATGTCGGACGTTAGTCTGAACTATCGCGAAGAAGTTGCACCGTCCGGCATCTGGAGCGGATGGTATGTGCTGGTTCCTGTCGTGATTGCCATGGTTGCTGGGCTGGCATATCGCTTTGCTGATCGTCCGCCAGCGATCGTCAACACTCCCCTGGGCATGCTGCACGAACTTTGCCGCGTCCATCGTATCAAAGGCCGCTCGCGAATTCTGTTAGAAACGATCGCCGAAGCTGCCTCGCTTGAACATCCTGCGACGATGTTTCTAAGCAGTGGGCATCTCGATGACGCGTTTGCTCAAGCAAAGAAGCGAATCGCTTTTGACAAAAAACAAATGTCAACACTCGGGATGGTCCGTCGACGAATGTTCGCCTAGGACCGTGGCTGGGCTCTGATCCCGCTACTTTGAAGACGGAACTTGCCGGTTACTGAACCTCGCCGTCGAGCGTGTCTTCGACTTTCTCGTAGGATGCGATCATCGATTCAAGTTGCTTTGCCAACCGATCAAGATCCCGCCCATTGTCGATCGATTCGGACAATAACGGTCGTAGCCATTCTTGCATCAAGTGGAATTGGCCCTTGATTAGTTCTGCCATTTCACGCGGAACCTTGTACTGGACCAGAACTTTTTGTTCGGGTGGTGCAAGAGCTTGCTGTTCGCTGATTCTTTCAAGCTGTTTGCCAGTCGTCGCAAGTGTCTGGGCCAACTGAGTCCCGGTGCTGGAGAGACTTTGTCGCACTGAATCGATCCGCGCATCCATGCGGTCTTCGGCACCGTTGTCTCGCGCGACGATCGCTTTCGAAATCACTTGGCGGATCGATTCGAGGCCGTCACGCATCGAGGCAAGCTGACGCATCAACTGGCCGGCTTGGTCTTCGCTATCCATTCCCTGCATTCGCACGCTCTCGACGAAGGCATACTTGATCGCATCCCAGCGTTCTTTTTCTTCGACCGACAAAATTCCCATCAACTCTTTGAACTTCAACACGTTCGCTTCGTTGTCCGTCGTCAACGTTTGCGCATCCTGTTCATAGGCGCTAACGATCAAAGATTGTAGTTCGCGATCGTTCATCACGCTGGCGACCTTCTCGGCCATCCGGTTCATGTTTCGGTAACTGCCTTGCAGCTTGAATGGCGGTTCGGTTCGGTACGAATCAGCCTGCGCAGCCGATTTGATGTACGTTCGGTTGACCTTGAGAACCACATCACGAATTCGAAGCAGCTTTCGCATCACCTCAAACATCTCGCGAACTTGGTCCATCGCCAGATTGCCTTTCAACTCGATGCCTTCAAGCGAATCTCGCCCAGCCGCCAAAATAATCGCCCGCGCGTCCTCGGGAGCTGCCGTCGACAGCGGAGCAAGGACGGTGTTGTTGGTCAGGCAGTTTTCCAGATAACTCATCTCGAAAGCTTCGGCCGACTCGCCGATGATCTCGCCAAGGTTATACACGTCGGCTCGGTTGGACAGCATGTCGGGGACTTGAAAGCGGTCGCCCGATTCGGTGTAAGGGTTGCCTGCCATCACGACCGCCACTCGCCGGCCACGCAAGTCGTAGGTTCGAGTCTTGCCATTGCGAACGCCTTCGATTTTTCGAGTCGCGTCACAAAGGGAAATGAACTTCTGCAACAGTTCGGGGTGAGTGTGCTGGATATCGTCCAAGTACAGCATCACGTTGTCGCCCATTTCGAGGGCTAGGTTCAGGCGTTCGATCTCTTCGCGCGCGGCGGCGTTGGGGGCCTCGGCGGGATCGAGTGACGTCACGCCGTGACCGATCGCCGGTCCGTTGATCTTCATGAACACGATCCCCAGCCGATTGGCCACGTATTCCATCAGCGTCGTTTTGCCATAGCCCGGCGGCGAAATCAGCAACAGCAGCCCCATCCGGTCCGTTCGTTTATCTTCGCCAGCGGCACCCATTTGCTTGGCGAGATTATCGCCAATCAGTGGCAAATAGACTTCGTCGAGCAATCGGTTTCGGACGAACGAAGTTAGTACGCGAGGCTTGAATTCTTCCAGCCGCATTTCTTCCCGAGCCGAATCGACCAAACGCGTCTTCGTTTCATGCAGTCTGCGGAAGCGGGGTACGACGTCGGCGCGATACCTGCGCACGCGATCAAGCAGTTCATGATAATGGACAGGCATCTTGGTCGACACAATTCGGCGGTGACTGCCCACCACTGCGTCAAGAGTTCGAGCGACCGAGGCGTTTACGACTTTCATCGCCGACACTCCGCCGGACACCAAAATCCAGGCAAGTTCGTCGCGATACCCGGTCGCGGGATCCGCTTCGTCATCATCCTCGTGTTTTTCTAAAAAAGCGTCCGCCCAGTTACGAGCAAGTACGAACGATCTTGCCGGGTCAGCAATCTTTTCGAGTGTGGCGGATGATTTTTCCGAGAACGATTCAAACAAATTTGCCGCACGTTCGCTTGCGACAGGCTTTTTCGGTGCGTGCGTTAACTCGTCAAACAAATATGCGGCGATTCGAAGCGGTGTGACCTGCGATCCAAACAATGGCCCCCATGTAGGTTGATCGGCATCGACCATTTCCATCAAGCGACTACGGAATTCCGCGGCCGGCTTCGCGTTGGGATAAGCGATGGCAAGTTTGGCAAAGCCACCGATCCAGTCGACCATTGCCGTTCGATCTTTCGCCGAAACCAGTTTTGTGAACCACAACTGAGCCGCCGCACGAACCGACGGTGAATGCCGTAGCAAGCCGATCTCGCGATCCATCTCGACCAGCGCCGCCAAGATTGCCGCCGCGTCCGAATCATGCACGCCCTTTGCGTAACCTTCGTCGTAGCGGCCCGACATGGCTTGGCCGAGTTCGGTTTCGCCATTTTCGAATAAGTCGACCGCCAAATATTCGGCTCGGTAGACTTCTGCGTTTTCACTGATCAGTTCCTGATTCCACAGATCCTTTGCGGCCGCGAGGTCTGCGTCGTGAAGCGGTTCGAAAAACTGGGTGCCGGTCAAGTGCAAGCATATTTCGCCGCCGCGCAGCACCGTCGTTAGGTCAAGCGGCTGAGTGTTGACAGCGAAACGTTGTTTCCCCAGGCGAATGATGTCGCCGCCGTCTTCGTACAGGTCTTGGCGATCTTTCAATTGACGAGTCGCGTCTTCGCGAATCGTTTTCATCCGACTCTGTAGGTCTTCGACACGGATGGCGTCGTCAAGTTCGCCAAGCTGGTCGATGATGTCCCGCACCTTTTCGACCATCAGGTCGCCAGCAAAGTAGGCGGCGATTTCGTCGGTCGACTTCATCTTGCCGACTCGAGAATCAATTCCCTTTAAGATTCGGCCAGCCGCAGAAGCGAGTGATTCGGCTCGGCGATTGCGTTTTTCGATCAGTTGAACTTTACGAGACTCGAACGCCGCGTAAACGTCGTCGCGTCGCTGAGCCAGTTCAACAATGAAATCGTCAAACTCGGCAAAGCGGCCTTCCAATTCCTCCAGTTGCACCATCACTTTGGTCAAGTACTCGTCACACTTCGTTGGCGAGTCGCTGACGTCGAGATAGCCCGAAACGGTTTGTTCCAGCAATTTCAGTTGCGATGCAAACTCTGCTTTTCCTTCAACGCTGACTAGTTCGCCGACGCGAGCCTTCAATGAACTTCGTACTCGATTGAGCGAGGCAAACACGTTACCAATCGAGTCGATGATCTCGGTGCGTTTGGTCGTGTCTTCGATCTTCAAGTTGCTAACCGTTTCGGTTAGCAATTCCAAGTGCGAGCCGGCTTGGTCGATCTCTTCACCAAGTTTCTTCGCGTCGGAAACCGTTTTGACCTCGGTGACCTTTTCGCCCGACGCCGAAACTCGATTGACGTAAGAATCCAGCGATCCCGGCGTTAGCAGAAAGTCGACACAGCGTCGACTGAGTCGTTCGGATCGTTCTGCGGTTTGCTTTTCCAGTTCTTCGACGATCGCTTCGTCGACATACCGAAGCTCTTTCAGACCCAGTGCATGCCCACGTTGTTCACGCAGCGCCGCTAGCGAGTCAACGAAGTCATCGATTGATTCGAATCGACCACGTTCGATCGACTTGACCAAGGCATCGACAGCGTTTTGGACTTCTTTGGTACGGTTGGTCGTATCGCGGCGAACTCGAACAACTTTTTCAAATTCTTCGACCGCTGCGCCGGCTGCTTGGCGAATCTTTTGCAGCGGTTCGCCCAACCGGCCTGTTTCTTCTTTATCGATCCAAAAATAGCTGTCCAGTACGTCGGAGGCTTTTTTGCCCAAGTCGACGTACAGGCCCTCGTACGAATCGTCCTTATCGATCAACTGCAGCAGTTCATGACATTCGGCCATGCCACGGACAATGTCTTTGTTGCCGATTTTAAACAGCAGCGAATCAGCTTGGTTTTCCGGTTCGTAGCTGGTGTCGGTAAACGGTGTTTGCCAAATTTGAATCGCGTGATGTTTTTGCGGTTCGTCCTGGTTACGGAAAACGATCATTTCGCCACGCTGGAAGAACGTTTGGCCGCTTGACACCATCGGTGTCTCGACGCTCTGGCGAATCAGGTTGTAACGTAGTTGGACGTAGGTTCCCGATTGGCGGTTGTAGAACAGATACAGGTAGTCTTCGCCATTGGGGGCCGCAATCGTGCGTTGGTAACGCATGTCCGACAATCCGTGGTCGAATCGCTTGAATTCGCCGGTTTGAAGGTAGTAACCACCCGAGAAAATGATTCCGTGATCGCCGGGAAGCATGACGCACGCGTTGGCGATTTCGTCCAAACGCATCGCTCGGCCAAGCTTGCCGTTGAAGACTAGATATCGAAACGTTTCTTCCTGGTACGGTTTGATTTTCAGCAGGACCAAATTGCCGACGATCGCGTAGTAGATCTCGGCATCGTCGAGAGTTTGGTCCGCATGGTCGACAGGTTCTGCGTAAATTCCTTGTCCGGAATTGGTGTTGTTTTCGACCTTGACCGTCAAGTCGCCGCCGACCGTTTCGACGAACACGCGATCATCGATCGAAATGTGGGGGTGCGCACCGTAGTGGTGTTGGTCTCTCGTCGTGCGAGTCCAACGAAATTCGTGCTGAGGTGGATCCTTGACTTCGTGATCGCTGCGGTTGTCGATGTATTCGATCGTGTCCGGTGTGACTCGCCATTTGAACGATTTGATATCACGTTCGGTTTTCCCCACTTGGAAAACCATGTGCAGCATAGGTCCGATTCGAAAGAAGCGGGCGAAGCGAGTATCTTTGTAAAACCTGTACAGTTCGTGGAAGTCATTGTTGAAACGGTCGTCGCCAATCACGTCGAGTGTGGCTTCGTGGAACTGGTGATCACGAAGTTCGTAGACCGCAAATACATCGGCCAATTCGATGTCCGATTTCAACCCGAACTGAACGTTGTATCCGAACAAAAACTCGTCGCCGATCGAGACAATATCGCGCGGCACGCAGTTGTGTTCAGTGGTGACTCGTTCGGTCGCGATCAACGCGGTTTCGATGTTTCCAAATACTTCGGCGCGATCAGCGTTCAGTTGGTTTAACCGAGTGCGAAGCTCCGTCGACGCTTCGCGAAGACGATTGCGAAGGACTTCGTATGTACCGGCAGCAAGTTGGGTATCTGTCATATGCTTGGCTCCGCGAAGCGGCGGCCGCATTGGATCGTGGTGCGACGGCATGAAACAACCAGGCCTAACCCCTGGTTAACGAAACGGAATAAACGCAAGGTGATGCCAGGGGCTGACGCCCCTGGCTGTTCTTTGCAGCCGCTATGCGGCCTAGCGATTAGCTTTTGCCGTTGCTCTTTGGCGTCTTGGCTTGTGCAAGTAGACGACCGGCTTTTTGGTCGGCAACGTTTGCCGTTCCCGCCATGCTTAGCAGGCTGGTGAGCTGAGTTTTGACGTCGTCCGTCTTGCTCATTCCCATCATCTTGGCGATCAACGCGGCGATCGATAAGTCTTTCACTCCGTCGGTATCCAAGTTGAATTGTTTGACCAGCGAACCCAGTTGCTCGCTGAAGTAATCGGCGTTGCCGTCAAAGAAGGTGTCCTTGATGTCCGTGGCAACCTTGCTGTTGTAAACAAAGCGGTCGATGGCTTTGCCACCTTTGACGGCGCTGGTGATCTGTTCAAAGAATTCTCCGTCACCACCGACAATGTCGATTCGAGCACTTCGCAGTGCATCGCCGACCACACCGGCTTGGCTTTCTGCGATGCCGCGTTGGGCATCGATGGCAGCAATCTCGACGGACTTTTCTTTTTCCAGACGCAGTTTGAACTCTTCGTGGTCTTTGCCGACGCTGTCGAGTTGCTTCATCGCTTCGGCCTTCTCGGTGATGCCGACTGCTTCGCTGCGGTACTTTTCCAGTTCGACGTTGGCTTCGGCCAAGCCTTGTTTCTCGAGCGCGACAGCTTTGGCCTCGGTGACCTTTGCTTCGGCCAGTCCGGCGGCTGCTTGAGTCGCCATCGTGCCATCGGCAAGCATCTTGGCACCTTCGGTATCCTTTTCGGCTGCATCGCGGCGAGCTTCGGCATCGATGCGAATCTTTTCGGCCAATAAAGTTGCCGAGTCTTTTTCGGCTCGTGCGGCCGTCGTGACGCGGATCAATTCTTCTTCGGCCTTCATTTCTGCAGCCGTGACTTGGACCTTTTTCAAACGGTCGGCTTTGGCGATGTCTTCGGTGTCTTTGATGCGTTCCTGTTCTTCGACCACGGTGCGCTCGATAGCGACCCGTTCGCGAATGACTTCTTGGATATTACGTTTTTCGACTTCAATCGCTTTTTCTTTTTCAATCTCGGCGACGCCCACAAGACGCAGACGTTCAGTCATTTCCAAATCACGGTCACGATTGACACGTTCCAGTTCAACCGCGTCAGTCTTTTCCTTGTTCCGCATCGCGACCAAGACTTGGCGAGATTTGTTTTCTTCTGCCACGCCGAGTTCTTCTTCGGTGTTGATTCGTGCTCGTTCGGCTTCGAGTCGCTGTTCTTCTTGGACTTTGGCAGCCGCAGCATGTTCACGTGCAGTGATTTCGGCGATTTCGCGTTTCTGTTTCTCGACAGCTTCGACGCGTTGACGTTCAAGGGCCAGGATGGTTTCTTCTGCTTCGACGTCTTGCTTCTTAAGCGTCTTTTCTTTGTCGCGAGTGAATTGGTTTTCTTTGACCTTTTCGTTCGACGTCAATTCGGTGATCTTCTTGATACCTTCGGCGTCCAAAATGTTGGTCGGCGATAGCAGGTCAAGCGGAGTTTGTTCCAAGTAGTCAATCGCCGCGTCGTCCAAACGGTAGCCGTTCAGATCGGTGCCGATGACTTTCAGAATCTCTTCTTTGAACTTGTCACGTTGGTCGTACAGATCGACAAAGTCGAATTGTTTGCCAACCGTTTTAAGTGCTTCACTGAATTTGGCGTCGAACAGTTCACGCAGTGTTTCAAGTTCGCTGCATCGACGGGCACCGATCGACTGGGCGACTTCTTTCATCTCTTCGTCGCTGTTGTCGACGCGAATGAAGAAGGCGACTTTGATGTCGGCACGGATGTTGTCCTTACAGATCAATCCTTCACGGCCCTGACGCCCAATTTCAAAGCTTTTCAGGGTCAAGTCCATGAACTCGTACCGGTGAAACAACGGTACAATGAACTTGCCACCAGCGGTGGTCACGTCCAAGCCGCCGAGTCCCGATTTGACGATTGCTTTGTCAGGACCGACAACGATGAAGTACTTTTTGAACGTTAGCAGCAGCGCTAACATTGCAATCAGAACGATGTAGAGAGTGATCCATCCGCCCGACAAAAAATTGACGGCGGCGAGTTGCGAAAATGGTGTCACGATTGGGTCTCCGTAGGAAGATGAGTGACTTTGTAGATGCGAGTCTTGGGGTCGTAACTGACAATCCGAACTTCCGTGCCGCGGGCGATGTGCGGTCCATCCGTTCGTATGTTCAAAAGCAGAGGTGCGGCGTTGGTGCGAAACTTGGCTTGGCCAAATTCAGGTGTCGCCTCGGAGGTGCTGATTTCGCATGTCGCGCCGATCAACCGAGTTTGATCGTAGGTCGGAGGGTCGACGAAGTATCCAACCAGCGGCTGAGTTGCGGCTTTGGTGATGCCGACTGCGATCACAAAGTTGCGAATCGAAAGCATCATGCTGGGGATCCAGTTCGGTTGATATCGAGCGACGTCGAAGGCGTGCCAGAGTCCGTACGAAAGCGACCAGAACACGACTGCAAAGATGCCACCCCACAAGATCACGGGAACACGAGCAATGTTGGTCCAGCGGATAGTTGTCGCGCCGAGACCGTGAAGAAAATCAGCATCGACATCGACTCCACCGGCGTCCGGGACATCGACATCAACGTCAAGATCCAGGTCGGGCAGGTCCATGCCAAGATCGATCATGCCGATCAAGGCAAGCAGCGTGTAAATGACCAGTAAGCCAACCAGAATCGACGCGGGCCAGACAGGGCCCACGAACATACGGTCAGCTAGTTCTAGAAGAGATTCAGACACGATCACGAGTAGCCTCAAAGAGGGGAGCCTGTCAGCTTAATAGCAAGGCTCGGGCGACTCATGGTTGGGGCGCGGTTCGCCTCGGATTTTTAGAATTTTGTTCTCAATATTCCTGCTTTAACGCCCCGTCGGTCGAATTTGTCTGGTTTCGTTGCAGAGAACGGTTCCGTTGGCAGGTGCGCGTCCATCAAGAGAATTGACGAAAGATCGCTGTTACCGGTCCCACCACCAGTCTTGGATGACGCGAGGACGAGATTCAGGAATCGTCGAAAGCGACGCCAAGCTTGGATAGTCCGCGACGGTCGACGCAAGAGTCGCTGGCCCGTTGACCGCTACCCCGCCGCTGGCGATCAGCAGGTTGTGGATCGAGCGACCATGCCGAATTTTGTGCAGCACGGCGATCGATTCGATTTGCGTTGGCGTTTGCATCCAGGTGTTGGTCGACGAAGCGGAATGAGCGAATTGTTCGATCAGTGTTTTTAGGCTGTCTGCATCCGCGAAACGTCGCAGCAGTTCAGCGACCGATGCCGTCTGGTAGATCGCTTCGAGCGATCCATAGACCGGATACTGGCTGCGAATGTTGTGAAAATTCTTGTTGAAATCGGCGACAAACATCTCGGTTCGGAAATCCGTGGCTAGGTTTCCACGTGCTCCGCTGGCCATCGCTCGCTCGTTCTCGCCCGACAATCGAATGGGGCTGCCTGTAATTTCAAAAACGGTGTGATCTTTGTCTGCCCGAGCCGTTCGTGGTGACGCGGTGAACCAGAGTCGAAGCAGCAAGTCGGTGGGCATGCCGCGATCAATCGTGGCGGCGGTGACGTCCAAGTAGTTCATCGCGCCGCGAGGCATGGCGTGTTTGCCGAGCGCGAGTTCTTTCATGTGACGATCGGCATGAACCATCAAGTAAGCCATCGGAGTATCGCCCGCCGTGCCAAATACTTCGACACGCTGAGTGCCGAGGGCTTCGGCCAACGCACCGGCCGCTTTGCCGATCGGCAGTTTGTCGGATTGAACGCTAGCAGCGACCGCCGCCGATCGCTGCAGCCCTTCGGTGGTCGGATCGATCGTGCATCCGAACGGGAGGCCAGAGAATGTCGATGCCAAGCAAGCTTGCAAGAAGTCCAAACGTAGCGTGCCACGCATCGATTCGCGGTCGCGAGGAATTCCGTCGATCGTTTCGATGCCGCCGACCGGTCCGGCAATCACAATGTCGTCGTGTTCGGCGTCGATGAAAACGTATTGGACTTCCGATAGACCGGCCAAGTAATTCATCGGTGCTGATATTGCGGTGCCATTGGCGCGGCGCTGGCTTGTTTCGTTGAGCAAGCGGCGCAGCGATACGCATCGCAGGGATGACGCTGCTTGCCAGTCGCCCATCGCGGCTGCGTTTTTGGGTGGCGATAACAGCATTGATTTCAGGTTGGCGGCATTGTCGGCCGATGCCGCTGTTTCGCAAACTCGGACGGTACCTTTGGCGTCGACATAAATGCCTTGCGCGTACTCGTTCATCGAACTTGGACCGCCCAGGGTGTCCCACGTGTCGGGCACCACCGTCGTTTGGATCAACTCGATCAGTGAATCAAAGTTGGCGAACGATGCACCGCCTGGTGCCAGGATCGGATCCGCCGACTCGATGGCAGAACTTTCCGATCGCGAGTCCTGGGCGACGGCCGACGGCAAGCTCGTCAAACACGCTAGGCAGAGACAGATCAGGAGCGACTTCATGAACGTTTCCTTGGCCGATGTTATTGGTCCAGTTGATCGGTGTGATCTCACTATGATTGATCCACCCAGACGTCGTCTTGGTAACGCTGTTGGGGAGCGAAGCGAGCTTTATAGTTCAGATGGGCATTCGCTGACACGTACATGCCTAGGTAGACATAACGGCGTTCGGTTTGCTTAGCCCATTCGATTTGTTTCAGAATCGCAAACGTTCCTAAACTGAATCGACTGGCATCGGGATCAAAGTACGTGTACACCGCCGAGACGCTGCTTTGCCCTGCGTCGACGATTGCGACTGCGATCAATTTGTCGTCCAAGCAAATGGCAAGCTCGCGAGTGTCGCAACACGAGTCGACTAAAAATGATCGGTACGAGTCTTTCGAAATGAGTTCTGTATCGGCTCCCAATTCGCGCAGGTGGCGATGCTTGTTGAACAACGCGACTCGCCCGTCATCGACCGAGGGTGGGTTCCAATGGCACGTCAGTTCTCGCGATCCGCGATTAATCACTCGCCGCATCGATGATGTCAGTTTGAACTTGTCGACTTCGATGCGAGTCGGCTTGCACTCGGTACATTCCGGACACTGCGTTCGATAGACAAGGTCACCGCTGCGGCGAAAGCCGTTGGCTAGCAGTTCGTCAGTGATCGCAGGAGTTACCACACCCAAGGGCAGCCGAAGCGGCATCCGAGCAACGGTGCTGTCCAGATAAGGGCACGGTTGCAGTTGATCTTGAACGACGACCAATCGGCAGGTCGCTTGTGAGGTTCGAAGGGGACTTTCGGGATGACTCACCGGCACAGCACCAAAGATGGCTTGAGATCGTGCGAGAAGATGCCCCGACCTATCGTTTTCCATCCTACCCGACTTGGTAATCCGAAAGCGAGCATTTTTAGGTTCGCGCAAAACGAAAGCGAGCGCGCCGGATGAACCGACACGCTCGCTTGATGCGTTCTAGATCAAGAGTGGAGAGCCTTGAATTCAGCCCACCACGAATTCAGCCCACCACGATCAGTCCCACCACCACTGTCCAGCGGCAAGGTCAGCAGGACCGGCCGACTGTTTTGCTTGGTTATTTTCGCCGCTCGTGTCAACTTTGATGTTCTTTTTGGACAAAGCAATTCGCGGTTGCATTTGGACTCCGCCACCGAGTGGAGTCATCAGGGTGTTGCCCTTCCAGACCGCGTTGACGGCCGTCTCGACTTGTTCTGGCGAAGTGTAGGTTTCGACGGAAACCTTTGATTCGTCCATCAACACGGCGGCGTCCCATGACGCTTGACCATAAAAGTCCTGTTCTTGGATGTAGGCCGCTGCGATCGCAACATCGATCAGTTGACGTAGTTCGCCGTAGATCCGCACTCGCGATGCGATCAAGTTGAAGTGCTTTGTGAAATCGTTACAGAACGCTTGGCTAGCCGCGTTGGCGCGTCCGCCTTTGACTCGTTGTCCGCCAGCGGCGACTCGTTCGTTCGCACCGACCAGTTGAACGCCACGTTCTTGGATCTTCATCGCCAAGCCATCTTCGCTGACCGCGACGCCGTCATAGTTGGGTTGAAAGTACCAACGTTCCATCGCGTTCGCCGCAACACTGGCCGGGCTGGCACGATCGATGTAGCTTTGCACGCGGACGGGCAGTTTTTCTAGTCCGATGCCGATCAACTTCATTCGATAGTCGGCTTCGACCAAAACGCGAGCGAAGTGAGTATCGGTCGGGATGCCTTTGAACGTAACCGTTTGCAGACCAAGGTTGTTCTTCAGTCCGGCTGCCAATCTTTGGGCGTCGCTGGGCTGAACTCGGCCGCGAACCGATGCCAAGAAATTCTGCATCGCTTGCAGTCCTTCGGCAGTCGGGTCGATGGAGACACTAATCACGGATGTGGCTTTGTTGCCCGGGGCATAGGCTCGCAGAGCGGTCACCATGTCTTCGAGCAGCACGACTGGACGGCCGGTTTCCATGCCGATCAAGCGGTCGGTAGGATCGGCAAAGAAGCCTTCGGCGGGGCCCGCAATCACGATGTCTTGAGTATCGGGGTAATAGAAGACGTATTCGACAGCGGTTAGGCCGGCGAGTGCCTGCATTTCTTCTTCGATGTTTTGCCCATTTGCGATTCGGTCGGCGATCGCAGTTTCCAAGCGGTTGAGCGAGATTTTTCGCAGCTTGCTGGGGACCATCACGTTGGCTTCGCCGGCGCCAAGTTTGGCTCTGGCTGCGGCCAATCGTTGGGCTGCGACACGAGCGTCGAACTGCTTGACTCGCAGAACGCCGCCTGCATCGACATCGATCCCTGCGATCGGTTGACCGATCAAGGCAGTGGTTTGACCGTTGCCACCGTTGTTGTTCGCAGTCGCTTGGGACGCGAGCATTGCCATGGTGACCATGGCAATTGGCAAGCAAACGGCTTGGGTGTAGAAGCGATATCGTTTGAAGAGATTCATGGATTATCCTGCCGAGAGGCAGCGAATTAGCCAGTGGAAGCTTTTACCAAAGCAACGGCAAAGCGAGAAATGAGCCTGAGGGAAGTGTAGTTAACCTGCGCGTTCCTCTCAACAAAAAAACGTCCCTTCGCTGCTGCGATAGCAGAAAGCTGTACGATTCAGCACGATCAAGCCGATCTTCCCTACAAGTGGTAGCTGCGCAGAGGCAGATCTGGCTTGCAAAGTGAGCTCGTTGCCCGGTTCGCTTCCCCCCCGACCGGTCTGACCCCTGCAAACCGGACGATCCTGAATTTTGCAAACGACCCGAAATCGGTCGTTTTTCTTCGTGAAATGTTCCCGCACGGTTTCAAAAACAAACTTGGGTACGCAAGCGAGAACGATTTGAGGCCCGGAGTTCCATGGCGAAGCATCGGAAAACGAAACGAAAGCAAAGCCCTGTTTTGTCCTCTGCAGTCCCGGTCCCCTCTGGCTCGGGGGCTGTCGCTGCTGGGGCGAGTCAGCGAAATGTCTTTCTGGACACGCTGCGCGGATTCGCGATCGTCTTGATGGTGGTCGATCACGTAGCCGGACTTTTGATGGACATCCGGATTCAAGATTCCTACCTGCGCTTAAGCACTCGGCTTGCGATGCCGTTGTTCTGTGTGCTGATGGGTTATTTCTTCATCCTTCAGTCACGGTTCAAGTACCGCCGGTTAGGTGAGGTCGTTGTCGCGGCCGTGATGGCAAACCTTGTGTTTTACCCGCATTATCACAGTATCGAGATCCTCGGTTGCCTGGTCTTGGCGGCTCTGTTGTTCAAGGCGACTGGCCCGTTTTTTGTGGGATTTGCCGTTCTCTTGTTCGCGTATCCTTGGGATCCGTTGGTGACATGGTTCGATTTTCCGCCAACGATCGTCGTCAGTTTTGTCGCTCAGGGGATGATTCTTCGTCGCTTTGGTATCGCCGCCGCGATCGCATCGGGCCTGATTTTGTCATCCGGAGCCTTCTGGATACACGAACTTCAGCCAGCCGGCGTCAATCACAAACTATGCCTCTTTATCTTGCCGGCGACGTTGTTAGTCGATCTCGGGTCACGGTTTCCGGCAAAACACATTCCAGGGCTCGATCGCATTGGCCAGTATCCACTGACTGCTTACGTGGTGCAGTACTACGCGATCATGCTGATTTCGCAGATGTAGTCTCGGGCGATTTGGTGGCGGGTGACGTAAGTTCCGCTTCTTGGGCCCGGCTTGCCAGGGCTGCCCTGAGGTGCATCGGAGATGCCCGGGGGCTGGGCCGGGTCTTTCCCAATCGTGCGGATAGCCTAGAATCGGCCTCGGATACATCTGGACCTCTTTTGAATGAAGAAAGCTGATATGAGTGGTGACTGCGATTTTGGCCTGATTGGACTCGCCGTGATGGGCGAAAACCTGGCTCTGAATGTCGAAAGTCGTGGCTATAAAGTCGCCGTTTACAACCGCACGACCGAAAAGGTCGACGCGTTGATGGCTGGGCGTGCCAAAGGCAAGAACTTTGTTGGCACCCACACGATCGAAGAATTCGTCAAAGCGGTTGCCCGTCCGCGTAAGTTGATGATGTTGGTCAAGGCTGGCCCCGCCGTTGACGCGCTGATCGAACAATTGCTGCCGTTCTGTGAACCGGGTGACATCATCATTGATGGAGGCAACGAACAATATCAAAACACCGAACGCCGTACCAAGCAGGTCGAAGCTGCCGGGTTGTTGTACGTCGGTTGCGGTGTGTCGGGTGGCGAAGAAGGCGCCTTGAAGGGGCCCAGCCTGATGCCCGGCGGCAGTGCTGCTGCGTGGCCGCACATCAAAGAAATGTTCCAGTCGATTGCAGCAAAGGTTGGCCCCAACAACGACATCCCGTGCTGTGAATGGCTCGGCAGCGGCGGTGCGGGCAACTATGTGAAAATGGTTCACAACGGCATCGAATACGGCGACATGCAGTTGATCTGCGAAGCCTATCAACTGCTTCACGAACTAGGCGGTCTAACCAATGACGAACTTTACGACGTGTTCGACGATTGGAATCGTGGCGACTTGCAAAGCTACCTGATCGAGATCACTCGCGACATTTTCAGCGTCAAGGACGACCAAGGCGGCAGCGATCACCTGGTCGACAAAATTTTGGACGTTGCCGGCGCCAAGGGCACCGGCAAGTGGATGAGCCAGTTAGCGCTCGACCTTGGCGTGCCCAGCACGTTGGTCACCACCGCCGTGTTCGCACGTGGATTGTCGGCCCAAAAGGAAGCTCGCGTCCGCGCTTCCAAGCGTCTCAACGGACCTTCGGCAAAATCGAATCCTGAAATGCAGGCGATCGCCAAGTCATTGGTCGGCGATCGTGCGGAGTTTGTCGAAGCGGTTCGGCAAGCCTTGTACGCGTCGAAGATCGTTTCGTACGCCCAAGGGTTTGTTCAACTGCAAGCGGCGTCGGCCGAACATGGTTGGGGACTCGATTACGGCGCGGCGGCATTGCTGTGGCGTGGCGGTTGCATCATCCGAGCGAAGTTCTTGGACCGAATCAAGGAAGCCTTCGACGCCGATGCCAACCTTGAAAACCTGTTGATGACCGACTTCTTCGAGAAGGCCGTCGAGGACTCGCAAGAGAAGTGGCGAAAAGTCGTTGCTGTCGCATCGATCATGGGGATCCCCGTGCCGGCTTTCAGTACTGCTTTGTGCTACTACGACGGTTACCGCATGGATCGCTTGCCAGCGAACTTGTTGCAGGCTCAACGCGACTACTTCGGTGCTCACACTTACCAACGCACCGACAAGGACGGTACATTCCACACCGAGTGGATTCAGCTTCGCAAAGAGCCCAAGGCTTAGTCGGTTTCTTTTGCACTCGGGTGTCTCATAACCCCGCTTCTCGCTTCTCGCTTCGGAGGGCGAGGCTGGGGGCGGGGTTGAATCGATGTCTTTTTAGCAGAAGAAATGTCGCTGAGACGCTTGCTGGATGAAGGCGGGCGCGGCGGTAACTCGATCGGTAAGGTCCGATGGATCAGCACCGGATACTCCGGCATCTTTCAGCTTTGTTAGATAATCAATGGATCGATGTCACGGACGTTTCGGATGGCAAGTATTGCTCGCACATCGCGACGGACCCGGAAAACGATATCCAAGAAACGGCGCCCTCGTTATCCAGGTTGCGAGCCACCGCAAAGCTCGTCGGCACGAGTGGAGGTGAGCGTGGTAGTCGGCATTGCCGCGTCCCTAGCTCGCTAGCACTGCCAGAAATTGCACGAATGCCGAATCGTTGTCTTCGTTGCGATGGTCCAGGCCACTCTTGACCAGGCTTTGCAGTGCATCGCGAAATCGTTTTTCAGAAACGTCGTCGCGTTTCCCGATCGCGTTCAAACGCTGGCTCAGCAACTGAGCCTCGGACGAGCTTGGCGTTCCCGCGTTCAGGCATGATCGCATCGCCGTGATCACTTCCGAATCTCGGAACGATTGCTTGCCGTTCATTTTCAAAATCTCGGCCACGCACAATCCGGTCACGTCGACGCTGTTGGTCGAGGCCGAATCGTCATCGCAAAACGCAATCGCCGCGCCCGACGAATCGGCCTGGCTAGCAGTTCGTCGCGATCGCCGACGGTCGGCTGCTTTGAGTTTCTGTTTTAGGTTGTCGTTTTTCGCCATCTCACCACTCTCTTTCTAAGCCGCAGCCAGTCCATCGCTGTTTACGAATCTGGAACGCTAAAAATTAGCGTCAACGGTGTCGCAATGCACGCTGATTTGCCAGTCTGGGGGAATCGCCACCTGTAGAACGCGGAGGCAGCGATCGGAAACCGCATGGATATGAAGCCACCTGACGAAAAAAACTGGGGGGGGAATTCAATCGCCCCACACTCCCCGAAATGACATGGTTGCGGGGCCCCGGAGCCGTCGCGCACCGTTTTCAATCGCTAGACGAAACACGGGTTATTAACTGCGAGCGTCAAGGCGATGGGGGGAAAGAACCTATCGCGGTCAAAGTCGCGTACATCGCTCAAGTTCAAGCATCGAGCTTGCGATGTAACGCAAGCGATCCGCGGGGATTGCCTCGCGGATCGCTGGGGTTATCGAAAATCAATGGAGAGCGGCGGCTACTTTTTCTTCAGCATCGCCGCCAATTCTTCGTCCAGTTCGGCTGCTCGGACGTTGTGGCGAACCACCTTTCCGTCGGGATCGATCAGCATCATGGTTGGCAATGTTTGGACGCCAAGCGTCTTTGCCAGGCGGCTTGATTCCAGCCCGCCGGGTTCGAAAAGTTGCACCCAGGGCAGCGGGTTTTCGGTCAAGAAGGCGGCTGCTGACTGGCCAGTGGCGTCGACGTTGACTCCAACCAACTGCAGTCCCGCGCGTTGGTAACTTGCTTGCAAGCGACGCAGTAATTTCATGTCTTGCTTGCACGGCTCGCACCAAGTTGCCCAGTAATGGACCACGACCGGCTTGCCTCTCAGCGAAGCCAGGCTGAACGGTTTACCTTGGATCGTACTGCCTTCCAGTTCGATCCGGCGACCGACCGAATCAAGACGGCGAGCTGCGCCGGCTGCCTTTTCGCCCGCGTCGGTGCCTGGGAAAGCCGTTGCGACCTTCTTGTAGAAAGCGATTGCCTCGTCTTCCTTGTCCTCGAACTCTTTGCTCAGTGCCAGTTGCAGGTACGCCGACGCAGTTTCAGGAGTGCCCGGATAGCGATCCACGAATCCGGTCAGCGATTCCAGGTACCACTTTTGCACTTCGGCAAAGTCTGCTTCCGGAGTTTGGCGGATCACGTATTCGCTGCTGATGGCTTGATAGTCTGCATAGGAAGCGATCGATTCGTTTTCGGATCCGTACTGGCGAGAAATTTTGCGAAGTCTCGCTGTGCCACCGGGATAGGCTCCGCTTTGCGCCGCCAAGCCAAGCGTATCAACCAGTTGGCGAACCCAGGAATCTCGCATCGCAGGCGTATCCGCGTTAGCGATTAGGTCTTCGATCACGTCGGCCCGTTGCTCGTTCAAGCTCGCAATCACGCCTTCGTCACTGGCTTCGGCAAGCTTGCTGTCGATGGCTTCCATCGCGTTGACCAGTTTCTGGGTCGCTTCACCGATGCCGCCGGACGCAGCCGCCATCGCTGCTGCCGAGCCACCAGGCGTAAAGAAATTGCCGGTCGTTTGCGCAATGGCTTCGCCTTCGTCGCCTACCGATGGCAACTCGACCAATCGCCAAGCGTCACCAACTTTGATCAGCGTTCCTGCCATCAGCTGGCCGCCTTGCTTGTCTTGCTCGTACATCGCCACGGCGTTTTCGTAAACGATGACGTCCTTGGTCGAGCCGTCGGTGCCTTCGGGCACGATTCCAGGCGTCGAGGCCGCGAACTGAACCCAGCGTGCCTGCGGGCCAACAGCCGACTGCCGCTTGGCCAGTCCGGCAAAATCTCGCGCCGCACGGTCCGCCTTGGCGGCGAGCGACTCGGTTTTTGCTGCCCCAAGGCCCAGCGACTTCAGTTCAGACTCGGTGATCAGCAGTCGTGCAAAGCGAGCAGGGTCAGATTCTCGCAGCGCGGCGACCAATTCGGCCGACACTTCTTCGGCAGAAATTTGGTTCCAGCTATCAACCTTTCCGTCTTCGTCTTTGTCGAAGCCCCAGCGAGTCCCGCCGGTCCCCAACCATCGGTACTGGTCCGCCTTTGTGTTGAAATCAGCGTCGATATCGCGATAAACTTCGACACCAAACTTGTAATAGCTCCACAAGTCGACCTTTTTGTCACCGTTGGTGTCCGCGAAACGACGCAGCGTCATTCCATCGGGCGACAACACCGTCCAGCCTGACCAGCCTGCTTTGTCGATATCCGTAACCGTGCATCTCTCGGCGACTTCTGGCGAAACGATGTCATAGTCGACGCCTTCCTGGATCGGGCGGATCCCTAGCGCCGATGCTGCACTTGGTGTTGCTGCCGACAATTCACCGGAGGCCACGGCAGCCAACAGCAGACCCGCGATCGTAGAAATCGTGCCAAAACGCGGTGCTAAGAAGCGTCGCCGCAGCACGCGTCTCAACAACAAATGATCCGTCATCTGGTTGTATCTCATCAGTAGAAAGGTCCATCAGCAAAAAGGAGGGAGGGGTTCGCCGGCCGCAAAGCCTCCGGCGAATCAGTCGCCTGCAGGAGCTCGGGTCAGGCATCGCCGCTATTGTGCCGAACCGAGGCCGTAAAGAAAATGTCGATTCTGACAGATAATCGGCCGATACCTACGAACTCACCCATCGAAGGAGTGTCAAAATGATGGGGAAAAACCAGTCGTCTGAGTCGTGAGGGAAAGAAAACCGGCAAGAAGATGCAATTTCGAGGCCAGCTTCCCTTTACAGCGAAACAAACTTCCGTAAACTTTGCCGCTCCGATCACGTGTGGTTCACAACCTGTTGCGAATCAAGCGTAAATGGATCGGGCGTATAGCTCAGTTGGTTAGAGCGCGTCGCTGATAACGACGAGGTCCCAGATTCGAGTTCTGGTACGCCCACTAGAAGATGGTTCCAGGTGTCAGCGATTAGGAATTTAGGGCCTTTCCCTAAAACCGAAAACCTAATACCTTAGCCTAGTCCCCGGGGGTATAGCTCAGTTGGGAGAGCATCTGCTTTGCAAGCAGAGGGTCGTCGGTTCGAGTCCGTCTACCTCCACTTGGTTTGCATTTGGTTCGGTTCGCCGAGGCAAGTGCAGGCCGCAAATGAAGTGATTTGAGTCGCCTGTGCAACAAGCGAACCGAATCAAACAAGTTTGGCGAGTTTTTTTAAAAAACCTGTCTCTTGGCCCTTGCGGCCGAGACTCAGATTTGCGAAAACCCCGCCTCGACGGAAACAAACCGTCGCCGAGAAGACCGCGAGAAACTAATTTTAATTTCTTGCAAAGACTCGGTTGACGCGGCCAACTGGCCACTGTAACCTTCGCCCCTCGCTCAGAAAACGACCGGCTGACATCTGCTTGATGACGATGTTGGCCGGCTGTTTTCGAGCAGCGACTTCTGCTCACCTGGTCAAAAGCCGGACGCAGAAAACTGATATTTGACAATTTGGTTGTTTGGTAGTTGGCATCTAAATAAGAAGCAACTGCGAAGCTTTGTGGATCGAGTTCGATTCGGGAAACCGTTCGGCTTGGGAA